>JAGDAL010000098.1 GCA_017959525.1 Lachnospiraceae bacterium
AGATCCTAAGTGCAATCTCCAAGGTGTATATATCGTTTATTCGCGGGACCCCGATGATGATACAGATTTATCTGATTTACTATTTGATTCCGCGCCTGGTAAACCGCTTCGTAGAATTATGGCAATTGAATTTTGATATCTATGCGATAAATACCATGGTATATGCCTATATTGTTTTTTCCTTGCATGCAGGAGCAACCTTAGGCGAGGTATTCCGTGGGGCATTGTCTACGGCAGAAAAAGGGCAGGTGGAAGCCGCTTATGCCATAGGAATGACCGGATGGCAGACTTTCCATCGGGTGATTTTCCCACAGAGTATTGTGGTGGCCATCCCCAATATCTGTACCAACTTTATTAATATCCTAAAGGCCACCTCCCTGGTATTCTCCATGGCGATTTTGGATATTACCGGTGTGGCAAAAGTAGCGGCCAACGAATCCTATAAGTTCTTGGAAGCGTATCTGGCGATTCTGCTGGTGTACGTCATCATCTGTTACATCGCGGAGCGGTTATTCAAGCATGTAGAGAAGGCCGTAGGCAAATATCGATTGGCAGCATAGGAGGGAAGCATGGACGTATCTTATTTTTTACAAACAATCATACAGCTGATTCCTGTGTTCTTTGATGCCATCCGTATTTTGCTGTTGTCCATCTTTTTTGGAACACTGCTTGGGATTGGGGTGGCCAAACAAAAGCTCTCGAAGAAAAAGGGCTTACAGCGCATCGGAACCGGCTATACCACATTCATCCGATGCGTACCAAGCATTGTGCTGTTGTATGTGGTCTACTACGGATTACCGAAGGTACTAGGACTCTTTGGATTGGATACCACCAGCTGGGATCGAAGTGTCTATATCATCATTGCATTCGCGCTGTTTTGCGGAGCGTCCCTGTCGGAAGTGTTTCGAAGCTCCTACTTATCCATCGACCGTGGGCAGCGGGAAGCGGGAATCAGTGTAGGCATGACGGAAGGACAGACCTTCCTTCGGGTGGTACTGCCACAGATGGTACGAACGATTCTGCCACCCCTTGGCAATTCAGTGATTGCCGTATTAAACGAGTCCTCTCTGGGATTTGCCATTGGCTATATGGACATCTTGGGGCGGGCGAAGCTCATAGGCAACCAGACCTATGGAGCGAAGAATGTGGAAATCTATTTTGCAGCAGGCGTTTTGTACTGGCTTGCATCCATCGCCATTGGAAGACTGATTACCATATTTGAAAAACGAAGTAACAGGAAAGTGATGTTTTCGTAAGGAGGAAAAAGGAATGAAGAGAAAAATTGTAAGCGTAACTTTCATAGGAACACTATTGGCAGTCACCTTATCTGCGTGCTCTACCGCCAATGCTAAGACCAGTGAGCCGGAGACCAAAGACGGTGTTACTGTGGTACATGCGGTGGGAAATACCAATTATTATCCGTTGGTATTCTTAGGAGATGACAACGAGTTGACCGGCTATGCGGTAGATGTCAACAACGCCGTGGATGAGCTTTTGGAGGAGTACACCTGGGAATATGAGGCATCCTCCGGAGATGCGATTTTGATGGGTACCGAGCAGGGCTTATACGAAGAGGCCATTGGTGGTTTCTACTACACACCGGAGCGTTCCGAGAAGTTCATCTTCCCAACCTATAACGGTGGAAGCTTTGCAGGATTGGTAGTAACAGATGCCCATGATGATGTCAGAGATTTAAGCATTGCAGCCGAGCAGAAGTTAAAGATAGCACCAACCTACGCCGGTGGCGGATTGATTGCTTTCTTGAAGGATTACAATGAGAAGAATCCGGACAATCAGGTGGAATACGAGACCATCGATGAGCGTACGGATTTCGATATTACCCAGGACGTCATTTCCGGACGTTATGACTACGATTTGCAGAACTTACATGCTTATAACAAGGTGGTTTTGGATAATCCGGAACTGGGAGAAAAGACGAATTTTTATTCATTCGCAGCCATCAAGTCCTTCGATCTGTTTAATAAGGATCAGCAGGAACTGGCAGACCGCTACAGCTGGGCTATTGAACAGTTGAAGGAAGACGGAACCTTGCAGGAACTGTATGTGAAGTGGTTTGGCGAGGATATTTTCCCTGTGGTTGACGCGGCGGATGAGTCAGAATACGGCATTATTTATGTAAATAAATAAGCAAAAATCAAAAGGTTTTTTTGGCCTTTCGGAAATGAAAGGCCAATTTTTGCGTTTTTTTTGAGAAAAAAGTGTTTTTTTATACACATTTATATTGACAAAAGCAGTGTATACAACTAAGATACATTTAAATACCGAGTAATCATACTGATTAACTAGGAAATGTAAAGAAAGGAAAGTATAATGGCAGAGGAAAAAAGATTAAGACAGATTGCAATTTATGGTAAGGGTGGAATCGGTAAGTCTACCACCACACAGAACCTAACCGCAGGTCTTGCGGAATTAGGAAAGAAGGTTATGGTGGTCGGATGTGATCCGAAGGCAGATTCTACCAGACTCCTGTTGGGAGGCTTAGCACAGAAGACTGTTCTTGATACCCTCCGCGAGGAAGGCGACGACGTTGAGTTGGATCGCATCATCAAGGTTGGTTACAAGGGAACCCGTTGTGTAGAGTCCGGCGGTCCGGAACCTGGTGTTGGTTGTGCAGGACGCGGAATCATTACCTCCATCAACCTCTTAGAGGAGCAGGGTGCTTACACCGATGATTTGGACTTCGTTTTCTACGATGTATTGGGAGACGTTGTATGTGGTGGTTTCGCCATGCCGATTCGCGAAGGCAAGGCACAGGAAATCTACATTGTAGCCAGCGGTGAGATGATGGCATTATATGCAGCAAACAATATCAGCAAGGGTATTCGTAAGTACGCAAATGCCGGTGGTGTTCGCTTAGGCGGTATCATCTGCAACAGCCGTAACGTAGACCGCGAGTTGGATCTGCTTCGCGCATTTGCAAAAGAGCTTGGAACCAAGCTGTTATATTTTGTACCACGTGATAATACGGTACAGCGTGCAGAGATTCATAAGCAGACCGTCATCGAGTTCGATCCGAATGCAAACCAGGCAACCGAGTATCGTAACCTGGCACAGGCAGTGATCGAGAATGAGGATTTTGTTATTCCTACACCGATGACCCAGGAGCGCTTAGAGGAAATCTTAAGCGAGTTTGGTCTGTTCGATAATGTAAAGGAATATGTCATTTAATGAATGGATATGATGTACGAAGGAAAGAGCGACCTTCCAAAGCGTATTTTAAGAGCGGAGCACTTAGAAGCATTTACTTTGATCAGGTGACCGAAGTATTAACCCCCATCGGGGTGCTTCCGGCCGAGCTGTTAACCTACTACGAAGATGGAAGCATCAATCGCTTATTTCCATTGTATGGAATGATAACCGCATATTGGACGGAGGATGATGAATTCACCTTATCAAAGGAAATCACCATCACCACAGGCGTATATACATTTTCTTGCCACGCACTGGATGTTCATTTCTACCCATCCGGTGCGGTACAAAGTGTTACCATCTGGCCACAGGCTCCGCTGAAACTTCAGACGCCACTTGGGGTTGTAGAAACCCGTAAGGGCGTGGAGTTTTACGAAGACGGAAGCCTAAAGTCCATTGAGCCTGTGTTTGGCAGTCGCATTCAGACGCCAAACGGAGAAATTCGTCCGTTCCCTATCAACAGCCTGAAACTGCATGCCGAAGGCAACACCTTACAGTTTCAGCCGAATGGGGAATTTCAAGTGAAAAAGCTATATAGCTAGGAGAAAAATATGAGCTTAGATATCTCTCAAACCGAAGTCGCGATAAGAGAAAACCGACTGAAGTCCATCATATACTACAACGGTGCTGCCAGCCAGTTGAGTAAAGCACCGACGGCAGATGCATTCTCCTGTAAGGAGAGAAGCTACAGCCAGTGTAGTGATTGTGCACAGATGTGTGCATCTACAATTACCTTTTTCGTAAGAGGAGCAGCTGTTGTTGTACATTCCCCAATGGGTTGTTTTTCCAACACCCCGCTGAATGATACTCAGTTTGCCAATTCCTCCATTGAGCGTAAGCAAGCCCCGGATAAGGTACATGTCATTTGTTCCAATATTAGTGAGAAAGATACCGTATACGGCGGTGTCAAGAAATTAAAAGAAGCAATTAAGGAAGCGTACAATCGATTCAACCCAACAGCAATCTTTGTACAGTCCTCCTGCGCAGCCGGCGTTGTCGGTGATGATTTGGAGGGTACCACTTCAGAGATGCAGGAAGAACTTCAGGTTCCGGTAATCCCGGTATACTGTGAAGGCTTTAAGTCCAAGATTTGGTCTTCCGGATTCGATGCCGCATACCACGGCATTTTAAAGAAGCTGGTAAAACCGGCAGAGACGAAGCAGAAGGATTTGGTTAACATTTTTAACTTCTTAGGAAGTGATACCTTTACTCCATTGCTTGGACTCCTTGGCCTTCGCCCGAACTACCTGGTTCCACTGGCAGATGTAGATACCATTTCCCGCATGTCAGAAGCTGCCTGCTCCGGACATATCTGCGAGACCTTGGGTACCTACGTAACCGAAGTCTTAGAAGAGAAATTCGACGTTCCGAAGATCAAAGCTCCGGCACCGTTTGGTATTTCCTGGACCGATAACTGGCTTCGGGAAGTGGCAACCTATACTGACAAGACGGATATTGTGGAAGATGTGATTGCTTCCGAGCATGCACGTATCCACGATGAGTTGGAAGAGCTGCGTGCATACTTCAAGGGTAAGAAGGTCTACATCTTCGCCGGCGATTCCTACGCACACAATGTGGGATGTATCGTCAAGGATTTGGGCCTAGAGCTTGTTGGAATGACAACATTACATCACGACATGCATAACGATGCCTGCGATGTAGGAAAAGACAGCCTGGCTGAGATGATCAAGGTCACCGGTGATATTGATAACTTCTCTGTATGTAACAAGCAGCCGTATCAGGTGATTAAGTTATTACAGAAGTTACAGCCGGATGTGATGATTGTGCGTCATATGAACATGACCATCTTAGGCGGTAAGCTTGGCATCCCAAGTCTCTTGGAAGGTGAGACCAATGTCAGCGCCGGATACGAAGGTGTACTGACAACCGGTCGCAGATTAAAGAGCTTGATGCAGACCAAGGGTGTATTTAACACCTTAAAAGAATACAACGAATTTCCATACTCCAAGTGGTGGCAGGAAGAAGAGAATCCATTCTACTTTGAGCAGGATCGGAAGGGGGCTAAATCATGAGTACCGAAGAATTGGTGATTGAAAAACCAAGTGCTCCCAGCAAGGCTTGTTTGGTAGAGCAGTCAAAATTTACCTGTGCACTGGGATCCATCCAGACCACCTTGGCAATTCCGAGAGGAATCCCGATTGTCCATGCAGGTCCGGGATGTGCATCCAGACAGTTTGCATTCTTAGGAAACGGCGCCGGATACCAGGGCGAAGGGTATGCGGGAGGCGGACAGATTTCCTGTACCAACTCCAGCCAGTCCGAAGTTATTTTCGGTGGCGAGAAAAAGCTTCGTAAGACCGTATCCGGAACCTTGAAGGTCATCGACGGAGATTTGTATGTCATCCATACCGGTTGTACCGCAGGTATCATCGGTGATGATATCGGATCCGTTGCATCGGAGTTCGTAGATGAAGGATATCCGGTCGTAAGTGTCGATACCTCCGGATTCAAGGGCAACAACTATGTAGGCCATGAGCTGGTGGTAAATTCCATTATCAAGCAGTACGTATTCAACCATGTACCGAAGGCCAACGTAGAAAAAGGCTTCGTCCATATCTTCAGTGTCG
>JAGDAL010000099.1 GCA_017959525.1 Lachnospiraceae bacterium
TCATTCCTTATATTGCTTCTCGTTTTCCCTATTTTTACAAAAGCCGCCAGCCACTGACGCAGCCGGCGGCCCTTATATTAGGTAATAAACAGTCGGGAGGTTGACCGGTTACTCTACTACAGAAGTATTGAATGCTTCGTTCATAGCTTCGGTCTTCTCAGCTGCGTTGTCATGTGTAACGCTGCCGTTTACAAGCTCTTCACCCATGGTCTGTGCAGGAGTCCAGTACTGACCCATAGTAGATACCAATGGCTGTACGGTAGAAGCCTTATCAAGTACAACTGCTACTGCCTCAGCAAGCTCGTTACCAGATACGTCTACAGATCCGTCAGTTGGAAGGATGTTACGCATTTCAAGGTGAGCCTTCTGTGCATCAGCGCTTCCAAGGTAAGCAGCAAGTGCAACTGCAACCTGTGGATACTCAGCGTTTGGATTTACACCGATTGCCTTAGATCCTGCGAAAGCCTTCATCTGAGCTTCCTTGCCATCTAAAGTAAAGGTAGGAGCAGCTGCGATACCCATGTTGTCGCCAAGTGCATCCTTCACATTGTCATAATCCCAAGAGCCGGAGAAAATAGCATTTACGGAACCATCTGCAAGACCTGCAATACCGGATCCCTCTGCATCGTTCTTGAAGTTCTTGTTAGCAGCTAAGTCTACTAAGTAATTGGTTACTGCAGCAGCCTTGTCGCCGGAGAAATCAAATCCTGCAGCTTCATCGGTTCCGTCAGCTCCGAATAAAGTACATCCGTTAGCTACATAGAAAGAAGCGATATACCAGCTGTTGGAAAGTGGGAAGGATACAACACCCTTCTCAAGCATAGTATCTAAGTTCTTCACATCGTCTTCAGAGAAAACGCTCTTGTCATAATACATAAACCAGGTATTGGAAGTGAATGGAACACCATATACACCACCGTCATAAGTTACGGTATTTACCATGGTCTCAGAGTTCTGGGACTTAATCTGATCTACAGTAGATCCGCCAAGCTCTGCGATTCCGTTTGCTGCAATCAAATCAGGAATCTGATCGTTAGCGAACATGTAAACATCTGCTGCTGCGGATGGATCTGTTCCAACGTTGGTCTTCGCATCTCCCTCAGAGCAAACACCATACTCAAAGGTAAGGTTCCATTCCGGATGCTCAGCTGCGAAAGCCTCGCACTCTGTCTTTAACCAGTTGCCGTTATCTTCGCTCTGGTCTTCCTGTGGGCCCCATACAGTGATGGTAGCAGTGATTGCTTCTTCACCCTCTGCACCAGCCTCGGTTCCGGTTGCTTCACCGGTGGTCTCTGTCTTGCTTCCGCATCCAGCGAAGGCAGTTGCTACCATTGTTGTAGCAAGTAACATAGCCAATACTTTCTTCTTCATTTTGTAATTCCCTCCTAAAAATGTTTTCGTTTATTTTCGGAATAATTTTTGGAAACGTTACCGAAAATAGAGAAAAAATTTTCGCAACCTTTCGTTGCTCTATGGACAATATAGCCCGCCCTCCGGAAAATAACAACCCCTTTTCCCTTATTTCATCACCTTTCACAATTTGTCACCGGTGGTTTTTGCACATCTTTCACAAAAGTTTTTTCGTTCTTTTTCGAACCCTTGTTTTTTCATTTTTTGACATCTATAATGTTGATTCGAAGAATAAGTTTTCGTATTTTTTCGTAAAGGAATAGAAATGGCTACGATTAAAGACATTGCCGAGAAGCTCGGAGTTTCCGTAAGCACGGTCTCCAAGGGTCTCAATGGCGCCAAGGACATCAGCGATTCATTAAGACAAGCGGTCCTGGATACAGCCGTAGAGCTTGGCTACACCAGCAAAAAATTAAAAACCAACGACGGTGCGATTTGCATCTTCGTAGAAAATATGAAGATTGACAGTGAAGATGATTTCGGTCACGACATCATCTTAGGATTTCGCCAGGCTGCGTTTCGCTCTTCCTATCGTATTGAAGTGGAAGAAATCGATCCCAAGTTCCAGGAAGACCACTTCTATGAGTCTTATATCTTAGAACGTGGTTATATTGGAGCTTTTCTTGTGGGATTTGCACTCCAGGATCCTTGGATGAAGCAGTTAGAGACCACCACCGTTCCTACCGTATTATTGGACAACTTCATTCCTGCCAATCCTCACGTCTCCTGCGTGGGCACCGACAGCGAGGAAGGCATCGATATGGCAATCTCCCATCTCATCTCCTTAGGTCATGAGAAGATTGCATTCCTGGACGGTTCCAAGGATTCCATGATTTCCGACCAGCGTATGCGCGCGTACTTGCGCGGCATTTCCCAGCATCACTTGCCATTGGATGCTTCTATGGCTGTATACGGATTTTTCGTTGCGGATGCTGCCCATTACCATGTCCCAAGTTTCCTGGATATGGGCGCTACTGCCATCCTTTGCGGTAATGATGATATTGCTAAGGGCGTCATTGCTTCCTGCGAGGAGCTTGGTTTTTCGGTTCCGGAAGATGTGAGCGTCATCGGTTTTGATGATATGCCCTTTGCCGCTACTCTGAATCCGCCACTGACCACCATTCGCCAGAACCGTACGGAGCTTGGCAAGTGCGCGTTTATGATTTTTCAGACCTTAACCGACGGAGTATCTCTATCCAAAAATATGCTTCGTCCTTCTTTGACCCTTCGCAAATCCACTGCGATTGCGAAACCGCGTGTGCTCATTCGCCGCACCGATTCCAAGGATTCGGTATTGCACGTGAATCCACGCTTATATGAAGAAACCTTAAAGGAGCAACAAACATGACGGACCTGTACTATGCGGGTACGGATCTCGGGTGCACCATGGACCATGGATGCACCTGTTTTCGTATCTGGGCACCAAATGCCACCAATGTAACTGTAAACCTATACGATAGCGACCAGGCGCTACTTCCCATGCGTCGCATCCCTATGTCTTCCGATGTAGATGGCACCTGGGTTTGCCGGGAGGAAGTCCCGGAGCATACCTACTACACCTATATGGTAGACAATCGTGAGACCCAAGATCCGTACAGCAAGGCGGTGGGTTGCAACGGCCGACGCTCTATGGTGGTAGATCTCGCCAAGACCAATCCGGAAGGCTTCGATGTCGACCATGGTCCTGCCCTTTCCAATCCGGGAGATGCCATCATCTGTGAGATTTCCATCCTGGATGCTACCGGTGATGTCTCTTCCAAGGCCAAGCATCGCGGAAAATATCTTGGATTGTGCGAAGGCGGCTTGGTTTCCGATACCGGTGTTCCTTGCGGCCTGGACTATTTCAAAGCCCTTGGTGTTACCCACTTGCAGCTCATGCCGGTCTACGACTTCGGCAGTATCGATGAATCCCGGGATGTGATTGCACACCCGCAAGAATATAACTGGGGCTATGATCCGGTGAATTATATGACACCGGAGGGCTCCTTTGCCACGGATCCACATGACGGAAGTGTACGTATCCGGGAGTTCAAATCCCTTGTGCAAGCTTTCCATTCTGCCGGCATCGGCGTCATTATGGACGTCGTATTCAATCATACCTATAGTCTGGATTTTTGCTTCCAGAAAACAGCGCCGGATTATTTTTATCGTAAGGATGGGGATGTTTACTCCGACGGTAGCGCCTGTGGCAATGAAGTTGCCTCGGACCGACCGATGGTGCGCAAGTATATCTTGGATTGCCTGACTTATTGGATGCAGGAGTTCCATTTGGACGGCTATCGCTTCGATTTGATGGGTTGCCTGGATTTAGAGACCATGCAGATTGTAAATGACACCCTGCACCGTATCAAGCCGGATGTGTTACTCTACGGCGAAGGCTGGCTAGGTGGCGATTCTGTCTTACCGGAAGAGAAGCGTGCTACCAAAGCCAACCTCCATACCATTGATGGCATTGGCGCTTTTTCCGATGATATTCGGGATGGCATTCGCGGGCATGTATTTACCGATGATGCCATTGGCTTCGTTGGTGGCGCAGCAGATTGTGAGAATAACATCCGCTTCTCTGTTGCAGGCGCTTGTCCGCATCCACAGGTGGACTACAAGGCCTACACCTATTCCCCGAAGGGTGCTTGGGCAACCACACCAAACCGTGTGATCAACTACGCTTCCTGCCACGATAATATGACCCTCTGGGATCGCCTTTGCTCTACCAGGAAGGATGCCACCCATGAGGAGCAGCTAGCCATGAACCGTTTGGCTGCTGCCATTGTATTTACCTCCCAGGGCATTCCATTTTTCCTGCATGGAGAAGAGATCCTTCGTTCTAAGGATTTCTGTGACAATAGCTTCAACCAGCCATTGTCCATGAATGCGATTTCTTATGATTTGACCGAAGATCAGGAAGCCATGCTTCGCTATTATCGCGGACTCATTGCCTTCCGTAAATCCACGCCACAGCTTCACTTAAGCGATGGGGATGCGGTTAAGAAGGAACTTCACTTTTTATCCACCGAGGGACTTCCTTCAGTGGTTGCTTATACACTAAGAGGTTATCTGGTGGTGTATAACGCTTCGCCGGATACCGTACAGCTTCCGGCGCCGGTGGATGGCACCTATACGGCCTATATTCAGGGTTCGATGGCCGGTGATACGCCACTTGCATCATCTACCTATCACGCCGGAGATAGCATTCCAATTGCCGGAATCAGTTGCTTTGTCGCACGTATGGAGGGTTAACACATGAAGAAACGGATACCTGCGCTTCTTACGCTAGGAGCACTAATCATCACAAGCTTGGGTGGCTGTGGGGCGCCGAAGAAGGCCGCCTTAAATATCATTGACGATAAGTATCGTACCTGCTATGAAGTCTTCGTCTATTCTTTTTATGATCGCGACGGGGATGGCATCGGCGATTTGCCGGGCCTGCAGGAAAAGTTAGATTATATCAACGATGGGGATGATACCACCGATAGTGACTTGGGATGCAACGAGATTTGGTTGATGCCCATCTCTCCTTCCCCTACCTATCACAAATATGATGTCACCAA
>JAGDAL010000100.1 GCA_017959525.1 Lachnospiraceae bacterium
GTTCTTCGGTTGCATAAACAACTGTTTCGGAATTAAGTGGGTGGTAGCACCGAACATGATGGTCGGATACAACTCCTTCAGGCACGCATCGAAATACAGTGGACTCTGGTTACCAAAGACCGTATCTCTGGTGAATCCCACCACTTCCGATAACTGCTCCACATAGTCGATGACGGAGCGATGGCACGCCACCACGCCCTTCGGTACGCCGGTAGAACCGGAGGTAAATACAATATAAATCGGATCAATATCCAAGGCCTGATCCATGCGATCTGCAATGAGATTCGCATCAGACTTCGTAGCCACCAAGTCACCATAACGGAATCGCTCTCCCGTAAAAGAAAGGCTCTCCAACTTCTCGACGGTACTATCATCATAGATTACCGCTCTTGGCTTACAGTTATCGATAATCAAATCGATCCGGCTGGCCGGCATTTCCTCATCAATCGGCACGTAGTAACATCCGGCGGTAATCACACCGAAGAAGGCACAGATTTCTTCCGGACTTTTTTCCATAAACACCAGAATCGGTTCATGGTCGTATCCACCCTGAATCAGTGTGGTTGCTGCACTTCTGCTACCATCCCAAAGTTCACGGAAGGTAAGGGATGACTTCTCTCCGGAGAAGGCAATCTTGTCCGGCACTTCCATTACCGTTGTTGTAAGATAACTTAAAACATTATTTCTCATGGTTCCAATCTCTGATACATCTGGCTGCGAGGACTTCCATCACATCCAGTGTCGCTCCTTCCAAATAATCCTTCGGAATCAAGGACAATTCCGTACACCCCAACACCACCGTCTCGGCGCCGTGATTGCGCAGGTGGGATAACACCTCGTGGACGGTTTTCTCATCCGGTGCTTTGTTGGATTTCACACAATCATAGATGATGCTCATCACCATTTCCTGGTGCGCCTCATCCGGATAAATGCACTCCATATCATAAGGCGCGAAGGCCTTGGTAAAAAGCTGGGATGTCACCGTTCCGCTGGTGGCCATAATGCCAACCTTGGTCCGCCCCTTTTCCGAAAGGGTGCGGGCGGTATCCTCTACGCCGTCCAGTAGCTGAATCGGCAGCTCTTTTTGAATCTCATCATGAAAAAAATGGGACGTCACACACGGAATCGCAATCTCTCGCACGCCGTCTGCTACTAAGGCCCGGGCCGCTTCCAAAATATCCGGTGCCGGACTGTCACTACTTTTTCCTAATATATAGGCCGTTCGATCCGGGGTGAACGGAATGTGCCGCACCACCATGGGCAGATGCTCCTGGTCGCAGGTTGCATCCGTCTGTCGAATCAGCATTTGCATAAACGTTGCGGTCGCCATGGGGCCGAGGCCGCCGATGACGCCAAGGGTATATTTTTCCTTCATTTTCATACCATCCTAACTTCACAAGTATATGTTTTTTGGGGCAATGCTGTCAATGCGGACGGCCAGCTGTTATAATAAAGGTAAGCTGGTGGAGGGGAGCCACAGAAAGGCCGATTTATGAAGTATCAGAACTATATTTTTGACCTATACGGAACGCTGGTGGACATCCGCACCGATGAGGAGAGCTCCATGCTCTGGGAATGGATGGCCATCGAGCTGCAGGAAAAATACAACACGTTCACCAACGGGACCAAGCTGCAGGAGGATTACCTGCGCATGGTAAAAGAGGAGGAAGAGGTTCTTGCCGCGCAAAACGGCAGCGCCTACCCGGAAATTCAGATTGAAAAGGTGTGGAATCGCATCTTGGACGGCTCCTGCTCCATGGAGGATACGAAGAAGGTGTGTCAGACCTTCCGGGAGATGTCCCGCGCCAGATTGGAAGTCTATCCGGGCGTGCAGGAAGTGTTTGGGGCGATTCGTGCCGCGGGCGGACGGATTTTCCTATTATCCAACGCGCAGTGGATTTTTACCGAAGCGGAACTGCGGATGTGTGGACTGCGGGATTCCTTCGATGATATCTTCATCTCCTCGGATCTAGGCATTAAGAAGCCGGACCGGGATTTCCTAAGGAAGCTCATGGAAAAGCACAACCTAGACGTACAGGATACGGTGATGATTGGTAATGAAGTGAAGGCAGATGTTGGAATTGCAACGGCTGTCGGCATGGATGCCATTTATCTGAATACATACGGACACAGCATGGGCGAGATTAAGAATGAACTCTTAGCCTGCAATGCCAGCCTCGAGCACGTGGTCGTTGCAAAGAACGGTGATA
>JAGDAL010000101.1 GCA_017959525.1 Lachnospiraceae bacterium
CTAAACCTACCTAGCGCCTAGCCCACCCAGCACCCAACCAGCGCCACCTACACCAGATAGAACTCGCATAGCGATTCTACATATAAGAAATAGAGAGAGGGAAAAAGAGTATGAATTACAATGCATTCATCAGCTACCGGCATTCCGACCTGGATATGTTCGTAGCCAAGCAGGTCCACAAACGCCTGGAAACCTTCAAGGTACCGCACAAGGTTAAGAAGGAAACCGGCATGAAGAAGATTGAGCGAGTATTCCGCGATCAGGAAGAACTCCCAATCGGAAGTAACTTAAGTGATAACATCAGCCAGGCACTGGAAAATTCCGAGTACCTGATTGTTATCTGCTCCCCACGTACCCCGGAATCCTACTGGGTACAGACGGAGATTAAGACCTTCATCGAGATGCATGACAGAGATCATGTCCTTGCCGTATTGATCGAGGGCGAGCCGGAAGAGTCCTTCCCGGAGGCACTGCGATTCGATGAGAACGGTAACCCGGTAGAGCCGCTGGCAGCAGATGTCCGTGGCGCAACCCAGGCAGAGATGAAGAAAAAAATGCCAACCGAGTTCATGCGATTGGCAGCACCACTTCTGCATTGTACATACGATGATTTGAGACAGCGCCACAAAGAGCGTCAGATGCATCGCATGATGGCAATCATGGGTGGCGTCATGACCTTAGGATTGGCCTTTGGTGCATACTACGCGTACACGGCAGCGCAGATTCAGCAGAACTACCGCGATAAGCAGATTAACCAGTCCAGATATCTGTCTGATACCGCATTGGACTTGTTGGAAGAGGGCGACCGTATCACCGCAATCCAGGTATCCCTAGAGGCATTGCCATGTACCGATGACAGACCATACGTACCACAGGCAGAATATGCATTGACCCAGAGCTTGAACCTCTATACCGATGGATCCCAGCTTGGCACAGAGCGTGTGTTAGAGTGTGATCTTACCGTACGTGCTTTCCGTTATAGTCCGGATCATAAGAACATTCTGGTAAGGGATGGCGGCGACAAGGTCTATGTATTCCGCATCGAAGATGGCGAGTTGCTGTTAGAGTTAGATGGATTGCTGGACGAAGAGACCTACACTCCAATTCGTTTGTTGGATGCATATATGAGCGAAGACAATCATGTCATGATTGGATATGAAGATCGTGTTGTTTGCTATGACTTGGACGGTACACTTAGCTGGGAATACAAGTTACCGTTAGAGTCTGAATTCGAAGAGTACTCCGCATTTACCAACGATGAGACTGCACATATGAGCGTCTCAATCAGATACAATCGATTGGTTCTGTTGAATGACCAGGGCGAAGAAGTTCATACCATTGCAGCGGAAGAAGGCGGCTTAAGCTTCTCATCCTCCAACTGTACATTCAGCCCGGATGGTAAGCATGTCATGTTGTCCGGTTATTATGATGTGGAAGAAGATACGACCGGTTATGTTTTGTACCTTGATGTAGCCACAGGAGAATATCAGGTATTCGAGGTGACGAATGACTCTGTTGCTGAGATCTACTTCGTTGATGAGAATCGCGTTGCAGTAGCAAGCAACCGAAGAGATCCGGAAAATGGACTCATGGTAGATGGAACCGGCTTGGTAGAACTGTTGGATATTAGCACCGGCAATATTAACTGGTCCTATCCATATGAGTTTGATATCTATACCATTTCCGGAAGCAGCCTGACATTCTTCTACAGTGATTTCACCGGAGAGGATGGTAACCAGTATCAGTTGCTCAACTACTACCTCAACAACCATTTCGTGTCCATCGATGTTGCGACAGGAGAAAAATGGTTTGCATGCGATAAGAGTTCTTCCATTACCGGATATCACTACACCGGAGACCATATGGTTATCCTGTTTGAGCGTGCCGGACAGATGGATGTGCTCACACTCGATGATCGCCTTGAGCATAACGACAACATGAAAGAGACCAAGAAGGACATCCGTTACGCAGAGGCAGGCGGTGGTGTTATTGCCATTCGTGAGGGCTATTCACCGAAGCTGGTGCTGATGAGCTATCCTCAGGATCAAAACATGGAGTCCTTCATCAAGTTTGATACACCACTGGATCAGGCAAGATTTACTGAAGATAGCAAGTACATCATTGCAAAATACAAAGCAGCCGAAGACTACGAAATGGCTGTATACGATGCAGAATCCGGTGAAAAATTGGGAGATTCCATTCCGTGTAAGAGTTACAACGATATTGTTATTGGTAAGAATCATGACTTCTTCTTCTTTGACCATCCAAAGAATCTTCTGGTGAAGTATGATATTACCGATGAAGGCTTCAAGGAAGTAGCAAGACTGGAAGATGTCCATGCAGACAATGATTATCCATTCGATTTGGAGAACTATAGCTTCTTAGCATACAGTAGAGCATATGGCTTCTTCGTCATCGATTTGGAAACCATGGAGATTAACTTCCAGGATGACCAGTTGGAAGTGTACTTGGCAGATGCCGGCGGTGTGAATAACGAAACCGTAGCATTTGTCAGCAATGATAACGTACTTCATGTAAAGAATTGCAAGACCAGAAAAGAGCAGATTATCCGTGAGGATTCCATGAAGACCTTCTTGTCTACAGTTTATGCACACGGACTTGCACTGAGCAATGACGGTAAGTACGTAGCAATGAACTGTATTGATTACAAGATTCGTGTATATGACTTAGAAGAGGAAAAAATTGTATCCGAGATTCCATTCGGTGGACGTAACAGTGCATTCATCGAGTTCACACCGGATAGCAAGAACCTTCTGTTACAGGGTGATGACTATTACCTTCAGGTATACAGCATGGAGAAGCAGGCGATGATTCAGACCGGTAGCACCCAGCTGTTTACCATTGATGATGTACAGTATCTGAAAAATGAAGATGGCGAAGTGGAGAAGGTTGTTCTTCGTAATACAAGCGAGATGTTCCTGTTAACACCGGACACCTATGATGTTACGGCCGAGATTGTCAATGGTTGTGACATCAGCTTGGAGAATGACATCGTCATGTGCTCTAAGTACAAGGAAATCGTAACCTTCCCATACTACTCCTTAGATGAGATGTATGAGTTGGCAAAAGAGCAGACTAAGGGCGAGGGATTATCTCCTGAGCAGAGAGTTCGTCTGAATGTAGATTAATGTACAAATGAGTATAATCTGTACATATTATTGATTCAAAAAAATAAGAATATTACAATAGTTTATAGGAAATATCTTTATCTTTTCTAAAAGTTCTGGGGAGAACTATTTCAGTGTTTTTTAGCGGTAG
>JAGDAL010000102.1 GCA_017959525.1 Lachnospiraceae bacterium
GGTAGTCTGCTTCGCTAAGGTCCCAATCTCGCCGGCAACAACCGCAAAACAACGTCCTGCGTCACCGGCACGGGCAGCTTCGATGGAAGCATTCAACGCCAACAGGCTGGTCTGGTCGGAAATCTCCATAATGGAGTTGGTTAACTCGTTAATCTTATCCACAGCCTTGGCACCTTCTAAGGCGCTGTCAGCCTTCACTTTTACGTTCTCATAAATATGTCTGGTGCTGTTGGTCGACTCCTCGGTGGTGCGATGCAACTGCTCTGCACGGCCCATAACCTCTTCGGAGAATTTCTCACCATTCTTAGCCAGCTCATTGATCTTCTGAGCTTCTGCCTGCATATCCTGGATGTTGCCATTGATATGCTCCACGGTAGCAGCGGCTTCCTGCATGGTAGCTGCCAACTCCTCGGTGGTGGCAGAGTTATCGGTACACTTGTTATTTACATCGGTAGAGCTTGCTTCCAAGTCTGCCATATCGTTGCCAATGAGTCCGGAAGTATCCAACAAGCGGTTGATGATACCGCGCAGGTTGCGGCGCATCTGGCTAACGGCCTTGGCCATCAAGCCGATTTCATCTTTGCGCTTCGCAAGCTTATCGCCGTTGGCTGTTTTACGGAAATCCAACTCTGCGGTCTTGGTGATGATTTCGCCGACGTCACGGATTGGGCGAAGCATCAAAGTAATGACGATGTACAAAAGAATCAGGGCTGCCACGATGGAGCAGGATGCAATCAGGATCGAGTTGGTCTGCATCTTGCGCACCGGAGCCATAACTACGTCATAGTCGCCGGTTACGATGACAATGTTGCCACCTGCGGTAAAAGAATAGCCCGCGTACTTTTTCGCGCCCTTAAACATATACACTACAGAGCCGGATCCAATCTGCTCTGGAGTCTTGCCGGACTGCAGCTCGCTTACCAAGCCCTTCACCGCATCATTCTCAACAGGGTTACCAATCTTCTCCACTGTTGGGTGATACACCATGGTTCCGTCTGAACTTACCAGGTAAGCATAGGAACCATCTACACCTTTTAAGGTAATTCCCCCTAAGGTTTCATCAAAGGTATCGAACATTTCCTGTCGATATCCATCCGGATCATTCAGTAAAAAACTAATTCGGTTGTTCTCTGTTTGCGGACCGTCCAAGCCTCCGGATAGCGCATTGGCACGTCCTTCCATCATTGCGTCAACACTGGTTGCTGCCGCTTCTGCCACGTCCTGGGTATAATTGTGATAGACCGCTTCCAATGCGTTAACGCTAGCAATGGAAGATGTGGTTTCAAGTACGGATATAATTGCTAAAACAATCACAAAAATAAGAGCCGTGAATTTGAACGCTAATGAATGAACAAAAGCGACCTTCGGCTCTTTCCCCAAATGCTGTACTTCATTTGCCATAATCAATTATGCCTCCTCGTGTAGAAATAATACTATTACATTCTACCTCTAACTGTCTGATAAGTGAACAAAATGCCCGACTGGTGTCGGGCATTTTGGCAGAATAACCAATTATTTATCTTGAATATTGGATAATAGTTCCATCTTTCCTTCGTAGTAGGCCGGGCTCATATCCAGGTAGTGCTTGTGCGGGTTTTCAAATCGCTGCTCCTCTGCCCAGATCTCGCTGCATAACTGTGTCATGACAAATCCCTTCAGATTCTGCAAGGACTCCGGCTCTTTCGTACGCTTGCCGCCGGCAATCACCTGAACCTGCAATTCCTTGGCCGTGCAGTTCTCGAAGTATCTGGTCTTCCAAGGCTTCTCCGGATCCACATAACGATACGGCTTGGAGAGGTCTAACTCCTCGTCCCACTTGGTAATCAAATCCGCAATGGCCTTGCCGGACTCGTCGTAGATACGATATACACGCTTGCGGCCCGGATTCGTAATCTTTTCCACAGTCTCAGAGACTTTAATCTTTGGAATGCGCACACCCTCGTGCTCCACTTCGCAAATCTTATAAACCGCACCGAAGACCGGATCGCTCTTCGCGGTAATTAGGCGCTCACCAACACCAAAAGAATCGATGCAACCGCCCTGCTGCAAAATAGAAGTAATGGTGTACTCATCCAAGCTGTTGGAAGCCACGATCATACAATCCTGTAAGCCCGCCTCGTCCAGCATTTTACGCACCTGCTTGGA
>JAGDAL010000103.1 GCA_017959525.1 Lachnospiraceae bacterium
GCCATGGGTACGGCTACCGTATACCGTCAGCTGGAGAAGTTGGTGGATGAGGGCATTGTGAATAAGTACATTTTGGATGAGAACAGCAGTGCATGTTTTGAGTTTGTAGGAGCAGAGAAGCATCTGGCAGAGAGCTGCTTCCACTGCAAGTGTGAGAAGTGCGGCGTTCTGATTCATTTGGAATGCCATGAGCTGAATGCAATCGGAAAGCATTTGATGGCGGATCATGGATTCGCATTGGATCCGTTCCGTACGGTTTTTTACGGTATTTGCCAGGATTGCCAGAAGAAGCTGGCACAAGGTTAAGGAGCAGATATGGCACAGTTGATTTGTAAGGACTTATCCCTCGGATATGATGGAGAAGTCATTCAGGATAAATTGAATTTTGAAGTAACGGAAGGCGACTATCTCTGTATTGTGGGCGAGAATGGTTCCGGTAAGTCTACCTTGATGAAGACGATTCTGGGATTGATTAAGCCGATGGGTGGAGAGGTGTTATTCGAAGAGGAATTGACGGCGAAGAGTATCGGATATCTTCCCCAGCAGACTTTAGTGCAGCGGGATTTTCCGGCCAGTGTGAAGGAGATTGTGCTCTCCGGTTGCCAAGGCCGTGGACAGAAGCGCTTCTTCTATACCGCTGAGGATAAGGCTATGGCCAAGAAAAACATGCAGCGTATGGATATTTATGATTTGCGGAATCGTTGTTACCGGGAACTCTCCGGAGGCCAGCAACAGCGCGTACTCCTTGCAAGAGCCTTGTGTGCAACCAAGAAGATGCTACTGTTGGACGAGCCGGTAACCGGCTTAGATCCACGGGTGGCTGCAGAGTTGTACCAGGTAGTGAAGGACTTGAATGAGAAGGACCATATCTCTGTAATTATGATTTCTCATGATATTCAGGCGGCAGTCCAGTATGCCAAGCATGTATTGCATATCGGTAGCCACAATTTCTATGGAACCCGAGACGAATATGTGAAGAGTGCTTTGGGACAGCAGTTTATCGCTGTGGAAAAAGGAGAGGAGGCCGCTCATGCTTGATAAGTTAGTATACTATTTTACCTTTCCTTATGTGCGTTATGCATTTATTGTAGGAGTATTGATTGCGGTTTGTTCTGCGCTTCTTGGCGTAACGTTGGTATTGAAACGCTATTCCTTTATCGGCGACGGATTGTCTCACGTGGCTTTTGGCGGAATTGCCATTGCCTCGGTTGTTGGTATTTCCAACGATATGCTTCTGGTGCTGCCAATTACGGTGATTAGCGCGGTGTTGTTGCTTCGCACCGGACAGAATGCCAAGATTAAGGGTGATGCGGCCATCGCTATGATTTCTGTAGGCGCTTTGGCTCTTGGCTATTTGATGATGAATGTTTTTAATGTGTCCAGTAACTTGGCTGGGGATGTATGTACCACCTTATTCGGTGCGATGTCCATTCTTACATTGCAGCCGGAGGAAGTATGGCTGTGCATTGGCCTTTCTATACTGATTGTGGCGCTTTTTGTCATTTTTTATAATCGCATTTTTGCGGTAACCTTCGATGAGAGTTTTGCCAGAGCAGTGGGTACTCGTGTGAACTTCTACAACCTGATGATTGCGATTCTGATTGCGGTCATCATTGTGCTGGCTATGAACCTGGTGGGATCCTTATTGATTTCCGCACTGGTGATTTTTCCGGCCCTTTCCGCCATGCGCATCTATAAGAGCTTTTTGTCTGTAACGATTTGCTCTGTGGTACTTTCTGTTGTATGTGCAACAATGGGAATGCTGCTTGCGATTCTCTATGGAACTCCGGTAGGATCTACCATCGTTGCGGTTGATATCGCGGCATTTTTCTTGTGCTCCTTAGTAGGACGGCTTACAAAGCGCTCATAAAACCTATATAGTATGTTATTTTTCCCCCAAATCGGTTAAAATATAACCGTATGGGGGTTTTTCTATACAGGAAGAGGGATGATACATGAAGCGATGGATGATCGGTGTTCTAATCATATCTTTATCAGTCGGCAGTCTGTATGGCTGTGGCAAGGTCGAGGAAACTGCGGGGGAGGAGACAATACCTCCTTTGGAAGACGTTGCTTTGGAGCCTGAGGAGACACAGTCGGAAGTAACGGCAGATGCGGATGCACCACAGGTGGAGTGGCTGTCGGATGTTCTTTATACCAATTCCCTGAGCGGCAAAGCGGCCGCAGATATTCTAAATTATACGGATGCAAGTGACTGCACGGTGGAGCTGACCCGCTTTACGAAGATTTCCAATTTGGAAGTGTTGGACGATGCAAAGGTGGCTTCTTACGTGGAGGGGCTCAATGCCAGTGGCCCGGATGAGCTTTTGGCAAGAACGCCCAATAAGGCGGCAGGTGAGGGTTTATATAGTGCAGTAGTAACGGTTACGGATACCTTTGGCAATGCAGCAGCGCATGAGATTCTTGTGGTGTATGACAAGACGGCTCCGGTGTTCACCGGCTTAGAGGACCGCACCATTGTCCAGAAGGATGTGGCGATTGAACCACAGGTTGACTTGTCAGCTGTGACAATCTCGGATAATGTAGAAGGTGCCATAGATGCCGCGAAGGTTACTTCACAGCTGGAATTAGAAGATGCCGCGAAGCATATCTACACC
>JAGDAL010000104.1 GCA_017959525.1 Lachnospiraceae bacterium
AATCGAGAAGGCAAGAGAGACCATGGAGATTTATGCTCCGTTGGCACAGCGTCTCGGTATTTCCCGTGTAAAGATTGAGTTAGACGATTTATCTTTGAAATACTTGGAACCGGATGCGTACTACGATTTGGTAGAGAAAATCGCGCAGCGTAAGGAACAGCGAGAGACCTATGTATCTCAGCTGGTAGACGAGGTGCGGGAACATATCGAAGCTGCCGGAATTGAGGCAGATATTTACGGACGTGCCAAGCATTTCTTCAGTATCTATAAGAAGATGGTAAACCAGCATAAGACCCTCGACCAGATCTATGACTTGTTTGCCATTCGTATCATTGTAAAAGACGTCAAAGACTGCTATGCGGCCTTAGGTGTGATCCATGAGATGTATACCCCGATTCCGGGACGCTTCAAGGATTACATTGCTATGCCGAAGCCGAACATGTACCAGTCCTTGCATACGACGCTGATTGGACCGACGGGTATGCCGTTCGAGATTCAGATTCGTACCTATGAGATGCATCGTACGTCTGAGTACGGTATCGCAGCGCACTGGAAGTACAAGGAAGGCGGCGAAGGCTCCACCGTATCCGGCGAGGAAGCCAAGCTTAGCTGGTTGCGCCAGATCTTAGAGTGGCAGCGGGACATGTCCGATAACAAGGAATTCGTTAGTCTGTTAAAGGATGATTTGAACCTCTTCGGAGACACGGTCTTTTGCTTCACCCCAACCGGTGATGTGAAGAACCTGCCGAACGGTTCCACCCCGATTGATTTTGCCTACAGCATTCATTCCGCCGTCGGCAACAAGATGGTAGGAGCCAAGGTCAACGGACGTCTGGTACCGATTGATTACGTAATCCAGAACGGTGATCGAATCGATATCATCACTTCCCAGAATTCCAAGGGACCGAGCCGAGACTGGCTGAAGATTGTCAAATCCACCCAGGCCAAGAATAAGATCAATCAGTGGTTCCGTAGTATTAACAAGGAAGACAACGTGAACCGTGGTCGTGAACTCTTAATCGAGTCCGCCAAGGCCAAGGGTATTTCCTTAGGTGATATTAATAAGAGCGAATACCAGAATTCCGTCATTCGCAAGTATGGTTTCCATGATTGGGAGAACTTACTGGCAGCGGTTGGACAGGGCAGCCTGAAGGAAGGCGTGGTCATCAACCGTATGTATGATGCCTTCCGCAAGGATCATCCGATTCAGATTACGGATGAGGATATCCTTCGCGACGGTGATGCAGAGATCAATAAGGACCATCCGCAGCGTGCCATCAAGTCCAAGCACGGTATTGTGGTAAAGGGCCTGTATGATATTTCCGTTCGTTTCTCCAAGTGCTGTAACCCGGTACCGGGAGATGAAATTGTTGGATTTGTAACACGTGGTCGTGGCGTATCCATTCACCGTACGGACTGTATCAACATCATCAACCTGCCGGAATTCGAGAAGCCGCGCCTCATTGAGGCAGAGTGGCAGCCGGAATTTTTGGACCAGAAGAGTGGTTCCTTATTCGCAGCAGAGATTCATATCTACGGCAACAACCGTACCGGTTTGTTGGTAGATATTTCCAAGATTTTTACAGAACGCAACATTGACATTCAATCCATTCATTCCCGCACCAGCAAGCAGGGCATTGCAACCATCGATGTTTCCTTCGGTGTCAAGAGTCGCGGGGAGTTAGATTCTCTGGCAGAGAAGATTCGCCAGGTAGAGAGTGTCATCGACATCGAACGTTCCACAGGCTAAGCGTCCTAGGTAGTTAGGGCGCTTAATCTTTCGTTTGGAAGGAGAACTTATGGTAGATTTTTCCATTGAGACCTATGTGGTAGGACCGGTTCAGACCAATTGTTATTTTTTGATTAACAATACCACCAACCAGGTCGTGATTATTGATCCGGGCTCTGCAGCCAAGCAGCTTGCAGCCTTGATTCGGGAGAAAAAATATGAGCCGGTGGGCATTCTTTTGACCCACGGGCATTTTGATCATGCAGACGGTGTGGAAGGCTTAAAAGAGGAACTGTCCGAGTATTCCCTCTTGGCCTATGCCTACGAAGGAGAGCAGCGGACCTTAGAGGACCCGCGGTTGAATCTCTCCGGAGATATGAATTTCCATGCCAAAAGTTATCATGCAGACGTGTATTTGCAGGACCATGAGACGGTTTCTCTTGGCGGTTTTTCCGTAGAAGTGTTATTTACACCGGGCCATACGCCGGGTGGATGCTGCTTCTACTGTGCCGAGGAGGGAATCCTTTTCTCCGGTGATTCTCTGTTCTGCCAGTCGGTAGGACGGACCGATTTTCCGGAGGGCAGCATGTCCGATTTAGTGAGGGGAGTACGGGAGCAGTTATTTGTCCTGCCGGATAAGACCTATGTCTTACCGGGACACAATGAGCCAACCACCATTGGCGATGAGAAGAAGTACAATCCATTTTTAGTTTAAAGAGTTATTTTTCATGCAAGACAAGAATCTTATGATTACCGGATCACCGGCCAAGCGCATTATTTCTTTTGCGCTGCCGCTGATGCTGGGCAATTTTTTTCAACAATTATATAACACGGCGGATTCACTGATCGTAGGGAATTTCCTGGGAAGTAACGCATTAGCGGCGGTTTCTTCCGCAGGAAATTTAATTTTCCTTATGATTGGATTCTTCCAGGGAGTGTCCGCCGGTGCGGGCGTTGTCATCGCCCATTTCCTTGGAGCAAGAGAGTTAGAGCGTACCAGGAAGGCCGTACACACCACCATTGCTATTGGTTTGATGGCGGGACTGTTTCTAATGATTTTCGGTGTACTGGCGACCCCTTGGATGCTACGTCTGATGCATACACCGGAAGCGGTAATGCCGGATTCCGTGGCGTATTTCCGTAATTTCTTTTACGGAGCGGTAGGAGTCGTTATGTACAATACCTGCGTTGGTATCTTACAGGCATCCGGAGATTCCAAGCATCCGCTGTATTTCTTGATTATTTCCTCCGTCACCAACGTGGTGCTGGATTTGGTATTTATTATGGGCCTTGGAATGGGCGCCGGAGCAGCAGGTCTTGCGACCGCCGTATCTTCCCTGTTATCCGCCCTGTTATGCCTGCGCCGATTAATCTTCAAGGGTGGGGATGTAGCGGTAGATTTGCGGGAAGTACGCATTGATAGAGGTAGCCTGCGACGCATCCTCTACAACGGTGTGCCGTCCGGCTTACAGAATTCCATCATCGCCATTTCCAATGTATTGATTCAGTCCAGTATCAATTCCTTGGGACCGGCCATGATGAGTGGTATGGGAACCTATGCCAAGATTGAGGGCTTTGCCTTCCTTCCGATTACCAGCTTTACCATGGCAATCACCACCTAC
>JAGDAL010000105.1 GCA_017959525.1 Lachnospiraceae bacterium
GGGTCCGGCCACAAGCTCTGATACCACAAACGCAATCAGCACGCCGAACAATCCCACAAACAACAGGAATCGATTGGAAACCCGCACGCTGTCACGAATCCCATCCACCGCACTTCGGATGAGAATGGTATTGCCATCATCCAGACTGCCCACACGGAAAATATTCTCCTGATTGGAAAAAGCATCCACCTGGCGCTTGACGATATAATGTTCCGAAGACGCCAACTCCTTGGAATTATCCTTCATACCAAGCAAGGAATTAAACAACTGATTCCGAATCATACTGGCTTCACTCTGGGAAGATAAAAGCACCGTACCGTCGGAGGAAATTACAAGAATGGAAAGATTCCGTGCGGAACATAAATTTTCAAAATAGACATAGTAATCCTGGGAATATAAGGTCCGATCCACGGATTCATCGGATAAAATGTTGTAGGTATCGATGATCTGTGCGGTCTTGCTGTGAATATAAAACCGCTCGGACAAGGTGGAATTTAGAATCCAGCACAGGGCAACCACCCCGAACACCACCAGGAAAATACTTCCTACGATTCTTCGATGTAAACTTGATCTTTTCAAAGCCAGCTTCATAGCGAAACACTCCTATCTGCTTTTATTTTACAAAAGCATAAAAAAAACACAACGGACTTCACAGATTTTTCACAGTTTCGCGGATGTTTTTAATTTTATATAAAGTACTTTAAGAATACGGACTTTTTCCTTGTGGGACAAGGCTTCATTTGATAAAATAAAAGAGTAATTCAGACGATAATTTAGATTATTCTAAAATGAAGGAGGCACAACATGCTTCATATTGAATCCTTAGATGACGGACTCGAACTGTTTAAGGCATTAGGATCCGAGGTACGTATTGATATTATCAAGCTCCTCATGGAGAACAAAACCATGAATATGAATGAGCTTGCTACCAGTCTTAAGATTACCAACGGTGCACTCACCGGTCATATTAAGAAACTGGAGAGCTGCGGCATTGTATCCACCGCCAACGAATCCATGGGACACGGCAACCAGAAGATCTGCTCTCTTCGCTTAGACAAGATTCTCATCGATATTCAGCCGGGCAACGCCCAGGAGAATGTATATTCCAACGAGATCAACATCGGTCATTACACCGATTACAAGGTCTATCCGACCTGCGGTCTGGCCACCGCCAACAAGCTCATCGGCGAAGTGGACGATACCCGTTACTTCTCTCATCCGGATCGCTACAATGCAGATATTCTCTGGTTCACCAAGGGTTATGTGGAATACATGATTCCGAATTTCATCCCTCTGAATCAGAAAATCACCGGCATTATGATTTCCGCAGAGTTAAGTTCCGAGGCGCCGGGCATTAACAACAACTGGCCATCCGATATCAACTTCTATCTGAACAATGTCCATCTTGGTTCCTGGACCTCTCCGGGAGATTTCGGTGATGTACCGGGAATCTTCACTCCGGATTGGTGGTATCCGAATTGGAACCAGTACGGCTTATTGAAGATGTTGGTAATCAATCGCAGTGGAACCTACATTGACGGACTCAAGATTTCCGATGTAACCATCGATCAGTTCGATTTGGATTCTACCAGCACCATGAAGTTCAAGATGTCGGTAGATGAAGATTCCGAGCACGTCGGCGGACTTACCATCTTCGGCAAGACCTTCGGTAACTATGCACAGGACATCAAAGTCAACATTAGTTACGCACCGAAAACTCCACAAGAATAAAATGACTCCCCGGGACGGAGTTAGCGATTCATTGTTTTTCTATAGATACAATGAATCACTAACTCCGTCCCGGGGAGTCAAAATTTTACCAATAATGTTTCGGACATTTCCCGCGACGAAGAATCGCGCGAAATTCCACATAGCAACCACAGGATAAGCAGGTAGCGTCTACACTTAACTGTTCGCAGGTTCTGCAGCGCTCCAATCGCTTCTCATAAACGGCATCGTCTGCCTTATCTTCTTTATGAATCACAGCCAGATATTTATCCAGCTGCACACGGCCTTCTTCTCCCTGTTCACTTAGGAGACACTTCCGGCAAATGCGCTTTTCCTCACTCATGGTCTCTCTTTCGCTCCATCTCCAGCTCTTCTTCTCTGGCCAAGTCTTCCGGATTCATCAATCGACGGAACACCTTCTCCAAAAGAGCATCATACAACAAGAACAGAATCGTCGGAACGAAGCAGACGCTAATCGGTACCAGATATACCACAAAAGCTGCCACTGCCGCACCAAGTAAAATCACGAAGGATCTCGGCAGATATCCAAGTAGCAACAGGATGCCGTTCTTCATGGAATTCTTCCAATCCATCTCAAATCTGGCACGATAACAGAAGGTGTAAATCGCCCAGGTCAACAGTAACAACTGGAAGAATACGGTTAGAAAATACATCAAACGCAGGTAGTCCGGACCGCCGTTATCAATCATGGTTCGAATCAGAATCCGCTCATAGGCAAAGATTCCAATCAATAACTCGAAAATCACGGTGATCAGAATGTTTTCTTTCAAATGATCACGGAAGGATTCATAGAACTCCTGCCACACATAGCCTCTTCCACCCTTCAACTGCTTGTGCACCGTATGGTACAGTGCCTGGGTAGAAGCACCAATGGTAACAAACGGCACGGAGAACACCGTCCATAAGACGCTGATAAAAAACGCGTCCACCAACTTGCTCATAAAACGAAAGAATCCGTTATCGTAATCAAAAATTCTAGACATACCTGTGTTACTTACTCACTTTCTTCGCCCAAAAACAGATGCCGTCTTCGCTGATTCCGCAAAGGCCAATGGCCTTCTCTTCCCGCTCGCTGTCATAAACCGGCAGTACCGTAATCTCTTCCCGATGGGGGCCATAGGTCACCGTCAGGCGGTTTGCATCCCGTACCTCCCAGGTTCCTTGAATACTACAATGTTCATAGTATCCGTCTGCACCCAGTCGCATCGGTGTCGCCGTAGAGATTCCCTGCGGTAAGGTCGATGTAAAATCAATGCGTTCATAAAATCCCACCAACGCATCGACATCATAAGTCTCCGCTGCCTCTATCGTATATGGTTCCGGTGCTGCATAAGGCCAACCGTCTTCAGAAAAGAACAGCTTGCGTACCTGCATCTTCGAGGGCTCATTCATCTCGGCACGATAATCCTTCTTACGGATGTGGGCCACCAGATAGTAATCTCCATTGGCATCCCGCATCACAGAATTATGCCCCGGTGCCATATATGGTACACCATCATTCCACTGATATCCAGCCATAATTAAATTTCCGACGGTATTTCTTGCATCGGTAAGATCCGTAAGTTCACGACCGGCTGCATCTACGAACGGTCCCATAATGGATTTGCTTCGTCCCACGCGAATCTGGTAGTCGGATTTTAAGGAGCCGTAGGATACAAACAGATAATAGGAATCAAACGTCGGATGGTAAATCATATAAGGGCCTTCCAAAGCTCCACTCATCCAAGACGGACGTCTGGCCACACAGGTTCCAACAATCTCTTCCACCGGGTAATTCAGTTTTTTCGTAGTCGCATCATACACCCAATTGGCAGGTGCTTCGGAC
>JAGDAL010000106.1 GCA_017959525.1 Lachnospiraceae bacterium
CAAACGACCCTCTGCCTTCAAAGCAGTGTCCGCATTCACCCAATGAATGGTACCCTTTACCTTGCGGCCGTCCGGGCTGTCGCCACCACGGGTTGCAGGATCGTAAGTACAATGAATCTCAGTTACCTTGCCGTCGGCATCCTTCTCGAAGGAAGTACAGGTAACGTAGTAAGCATTCATCAAACGAACTTCATTGCCAGGGAAGAGACGGAAATACTTCTTCGGAGGCTCCTCCATGAAGTCTTCACGCTCAATATATAAGGTCTTGGAGAATGGAACCTTACGGGAACCAAGAGACTCATTCTCTAAGTTGTTGGCAACTTCCAACTCCTCTACCTGTCCTTCCGGATAGTTGTCGATAACAAGCTTCACCGGATCCAAAATTGCCATGACACGTGGACGCTTTACCTTCAAATCTTCACGAATGCAATACTCAAGCATTGCCATATCGGAAGAAGAATTTGCCTTAGATACACCGGAAAGCTCGATGAACTTCTGGATGGATTCCGGAGTATAACCACGACGACGAAGACCGGAGATGGAAACCAAACGTGGGTCATCCCAACCGTCTACGATGCCGTCTTCTACTAACTTCTTGATGTAACGCTTACCGGTAATGACATTGGTCAGATACATCTTCGCAAACTCAATCTGACGAGGTGGACGTGGATACTCCAGCTCAGTTACAACCCAGTCGTACAGAGGTCTGTGATCCTCGAACTCCAAGGTACAGATAGAATGAGTAATGCCCTCGATGGCATCCTCGATTGGATGAGCAAAGTCATACATCGGATAAATGCACCACTTGTCACCGGTATTATGGTGGGTCATATGAGCCACACGATAGATGATCGGATCACGCATGTTCATGTTCGGAGAAGCCATATCGATCTTCGCACGAAGAACGACTTCACCGTCCTGATACTTGCCATCCTTCATATCGGTAAAAATCTGAAGGTTCTCTTCTACAGACTTGTCAGAGTTCGGATCCTTCTTACCAGGTTCTGTTAAGGTACCACGGTACTCACGAATCTCTTCCGGAGACAGGAAAGAACAATATGCCTTGCCCTTCTTGATTAACTTGATTGCTGCCTCATACATCTGATCAAAGTAATTGGAAGCAAAATACAAATGGTCGCCCCAATCAGCGCCTAACCACTGAATATCACGCTTAATGGAATCTACGAACTCAATCTTCTCCTTGGTTGGGTTCGTATCATCAAAGCGCATATGGAAGGTACCGTTGTATTCCTTAGCCAAACCGTAATTCAAAAGAATAGACTTTGCATGTCCGATGTGAAGATAGCCGTTCGGTTCCGGAGGGAAACGGGTAACGACCTCGTCATAACGACCGTCCGCTAAGTCCTTATCAATTTCCTGCTCAATAAAATTTTTGCTCTTTACTTCTTCTGCCATAATGGAAATATACTCCTATATCTGATCCCGCAGGCCGCGGGCATTCTTACTTAACATGTGGATGGGTAAACAGATGCTCGTTGCAATACTCGTAATTGCCGTTGCACTTACTGCAGTAACGGAATTCCAATTCCGGATTGCTCACATCCGTACGACCGCAGATGGCGCACTTGTGACGATAAGGCTTGTTCTCAGGCTTCGGCACATCACGTACGGTTGCCTGCTGGTAAATGTCACGCTGCTGGTTAAAGCCACCGCTGGCAGCCGCTCTCCATCTTGCCTGACGGGCACGCTCTCTCGGATCGATTCTGCGATAGTTCCTGGTCATCAAGAAGAAAATCAGGAAGTTCAGTAAGGATGCTAAAATCGCTGCACGTGCAACCCAACCGGATACCAACGCACTGTATGCAACCAACGCCGCATAGACGATTGCCATCCATTTCATCTTAATCGGAATAAGAAAATACAGCATCACCTGCATGTCCGGATAACAAACCGCAAATGCAAGGAAAATAGACATATTGATATAATAAGTGGAAAACAATCCACTCAAACCGATGACCGGTGCCCCGTTCAACAAGGACAGCACGCCATACAGAATAAACGCTGCAATGACGGTGAAAAAGATACCACCAAAAATGTACAGGTTAAATCGGAACGTTCCCCAGGTCTGTTCCAACACATTCCCCAATTGCCAGTAGAAAAACATCATAATAATGGCAAACAACAGGCTATCCTGCGGTGGAATCAACACCCAGGTAATGATACGCCAAATCTGAAAATGATGAATAATCATATACGGATCTAACGTCATAAGGCCCAAGAATTCCCATCCGGTCACCCGCTGGAAAAGGATCAAAACATAACCGATAATATAGCCGCCAATCAAATAACTCATCAGATGCGGCAGCGCGTATTTGCCAAATTTTCGTTCTAACTTATTCAGCATAATTCTCCTGTTCCTACTCCCCAAAGGTATCGTAACCCATAGATAAAAACAATTATATTTTTCCCACGGTTCTTTGTCAACGAAAGAGGAAAAAGTACCCGCATGTATCCTATTTTCCTTGGACATATGCGAATTATACAAACCCCATTTAACAAATTAGAGGATTTGTAGATTGTTTTTCCCCTATATACCTATTATAATATGAAAAGTTGTAAATTGATTTTACACAACTAATTTATATATAGGTAAGAATAGATTATAAGAGAGTGAAAGTATGAGTAAAAAGATGTACAAGTTAGGAATTGATATAGGATCTACCACCGTTAAGGTAGCGGTCTTAGACAGCAATGATCAGATTCTGTTCTCTGATTATGAGCGTCATTTCGCCAACATCCGTGAGACTTTGCGCGATTTGATTGAGAAGGCTAAGGCAGTTACCGGCGAAATCGAAGTAGCTCCAATCATTACCGGTTCCGGCGGATTGACATTAGCCAAGCATCTTGGAATTCCTTTTGTTCAGGAAGTCGTTGCAGTATCCACTGCCCTGACCCACTATGCACCACAGACCGATGTGGCCATCGAGTTGGGCGGCGAAGATGCAAAGATTATTTATTTTGAAAACGGTAACGTAGAACAGCGTATGAACGGAATCTGTGCCGGTGGTACCGGTTCTTTCATCGACCAGATGGCATCCTTGATTCAGACCGATGCCGGTGGACTCAATACCTACGCCAAAGATTACAAGGCAATCTATCCGATTGCTGCCCGTTGTGGTGTATTTGCGAAGACCGATATTCAGCCGTTGATTAACGAAGGTGCAACCCGTGAGGATTTGTCCGCTTCTATTTTCCAGGCTGTTGTGAATCAGACAATTTCCGGTCTTGCCTGCGGTAAGCCGATTCGCGGTCATGTAGCATTCTTAGGTGGTCATCTTCACTTCTTGGACCAGTTACGTGCTACCTTCATCCGCACCTTGAAGTTAGATGATGAGCATATTATTTTCCCGGAGAATTCGCACCTGTTTGCAGCCATCGGTTCTGCACTGAATTACCAGGAAGAGACTACCATGAGCCTTGGCTCTATCCACGAGAAGTTAAGCGGCGAGCTGCATATGGAATTCGAAGTTGCCCGCTTAGAGCCTCTATTTGCTGACCAGGCAGAATATGATGCTTTCTTGGCTCGTCATAGCAATAACCACGTGAAGACCGGTGACATCGCTTCCTATCACGGCAAGTGTTTCCTTGGAATTGATGCCGGATCTACCACAACCAAGATTGCTTTGATTGCCGAGAACGGTGATTTGCTCTACTCCTTCTATGACAACAACAATGGATCTCCATTGAAGACTTCCATTCGTGCCATGAAAGAGATTTCCGAGAAGTTACCTGCCGATGCAACCATCGTACACTCCTGCTCTACCGGTTACGGTGAAGCATTGTTAAAGAGTGCGTTCCAGTTGGACGAAGGAGAAGTAGAAACCGTTGCACATTACTATGCAGCTGCTTTCTTCGATCCGGAAGTTGACTGTATCTTAGACATCGGCGGTCAGGATATGAAATGCATCAAGATCAAGGACCAGACCGTAGATTCCGTACAGTTGAACGAAGCATGTTCTTCCGGATGCGGTTCCTTCATCGAGACCTTCGCCAAGTCTTTGGGCTTCGGTGTCAAGGACTTCGCAAAAGAAGCATTGTTTGCACAGCATCCGATTGACCTTGGTACCCGTTGTACCGTATTCATGAATTCCAAAGTAAAGCAGGCACAGAAGGAAGGTGCTTCCGTAGCAGATATTTCTTCCGGTTTGGCTTACTCTGTAATTAAGAATGCATTATTCAAGGTTATTAAGTTATCCGATGCCAAGGATCTTGGTAATCATGTGGTTGTTCAGGGTGGAACCTTCTACAACGATGCGGTTCTTCGTAGTTTCGAGCGTATCTCCGGAGTAGAAGCCGTTCGTC
>JAGDAL010000107.1 GCA_017959525.1 Lachnospiraceae bacterium
AGGCTTCCACACCGTAGAGCAGCTTGAAGAAATCATCCTTGGTGGGAGGGGTTTTCCCATCCGTCTTCGCCTTGTCCTTCGCGGCTTTGAACAGCCCGTTCCAGGTGTTATAGGCATCCGGGAAGGACTGCACCACGCCGTGATCGGTGATGGCTAACGCCTTATGTCCCCATTTCATAGCCTGCTTAATGATGGCAGAGACTTCGGAAACACCGTCCATATCGCTCATCTTGGTATGGCAGTGCAGTTCCACACGCTTTTCCGGAGCATTGTCCATACGAGGTGCACGGGTATCTACACTCTTCATCATGCCAAAGACGGAAGCAAAGGTTAATTCCTTGTCCCAGGTATCGAAGGCCGGGGTACCCTTCAACTGATAGAAGCCACCGACTTTTAAGTTCTGCAAGAACTCCTCTAACTGCTCATTCGGAACAAACAGCTTCGCCTTGATACTGTCGGTAAAATCCGTCATAACGAAGGACACAATGGTCTTCTCAATCTTTTTCAATGGAGTCTGATCCATGGAGATAATCTGACCACGAACCACCACTTCACCGATGCCATCGAAGATCTCGGAAATGGACATTGGTGCATCTTCGAAATCTCTTCCGTAAATGGTATCCGGATTGGAAGAACGCTTCACGCCGAAGCTTCTGCGGGCAAATCCACCCTTGTTCTCGTTGCCAGGAACCACCTTCTTCTTGGCAGCATCTCCGTCACCGGCATCAAAAGAACCACCTTTACCGGAGGTCTTCATGAACTTGGACTTATCCTCTGCCGGCTCCTCTTCTAAGAGTTCCTTCTGTTTTGCCAACTGGTCGCATCGTTCCTCGATGGCTGCAATTTCATTGATAATCTTCTGGTCCGCATCCTGACGGTATCTGGTCTCAATGCAATCCTTGTACTCAAAAGAGATTACAACTGACAAACCGCAACGCTCGCAGAAGATTCGATTCAATAAATCGTGGAGCTTCATCTCGCACTCGTGAGCAATGACGGTATCCTCTAACACCACAATCAGTTCCTTCTCACGGAAGCGGAAGTCTCCGCGTTTTAACAAACTAAATAAAATAACGTCGTACTGGCTGAACTCCTCAAGGATACTGTCCTTGTAGTTGTTATAGAGAGACTCCGGAGTATATTGGTCGGACAGATTGAAGTGCTCAATGATATGCACATCCATATTGTCCTTGGCAAAATACTGTTTCTTAATGGCGTCCTCTAGTTTCCAAATACGACGTTTCGGAATCACCGTATCGGAGGTCATATAGATACGCATCACATTATGGTTGCGATTGGTCGCAACCTTATTTACAACAGAATTCCGAAGCACGGTATTCATGTTGTCATCCATTTTCAATTCACGAAACAATTCAAAAAACGCGGTATCCATAAAACACTCCAGTGGTTATTATTCTTGATTCCAATGAAGCAGTTCTTCTCGAAGTGCACCCAGTAACTGGTCCTCCGGAAGCTTCTTAATGACTTCGCCGTGCTTAATCAATAAGCCTACGCCTACTCCTCCGGCAATGCCGATATCTGCTTCTTTGGCTTCCCCCGGGCCGTTTACAACACAGCCCATAACAGCGACTTTGACGCCGTCCAACGGGATGTCTGCCACCATATTCTCTACCTGGTTGGCAAGACCGATTAAATCAATCTGCGTACGTCCGCAGGTCGGGCAGGAAACAATCTCAATGCCGCCCTTACGAAGTCCCAAGGTACGTAAGATTAACTTGGCGGATTTGATTTCTTCTAACGGATCTCCGGTTAAGGAAACACGAATGGTATCACCGATGCCCTGGCTTAGAATCAATCCCAATCCGATGGAAGACTTGATATTACCGCTAATGATGGTACCGGATTCGGTAATGCCTACATGCAGAGGATGATCGGTCTTCTGGGAAATGAGCTCATGTGCCTTTACGCACATCAACACATCGGAAGACTTAATGCTAATGACCAGATTGTCATAGCCCAAGTCCTCAATGATTTTGACCTTATCTAAGGCGCTTTCTACGATTCCTTCAGCAGTTACACCATGGTATTTTTCTACCAAGTCCTGCTCTAAGGATCCGCTGTTAACGCCTACACGAATCGGAATATTGCGTTCCTTAGCAACATCGACCACCGCCTTGATACGGTCAATGGAGCCAATGTTTCCCGGATTGATACGAATCTTATCTGCACCGTTCTCCATCGCTGCAATGGCCAAACGATAATCAAAATGAATATCCGCTACCAATGGGATGGAAATCTGCTTCTTAATCTCTCCCAATGCCTTGGCTGCATCCATGGTTGGGCAGGCGCAGCGGATGATATCACAGCCGGCAGCAGTAAGCGCCTGAATCTGCGCTACCGTAGCAGCCACATCCTCTGTTTTTGTATTGGTCATGGATTGAATCAGAATCGGATGATTGCCACCGATGACACGATTTCCAATCTGTACTTCTTTGGTTAATTTACGTTCCATATTACACACCTAATTATCCGATTAATTTGGAAATATCATTAAACATGACAAATACCATCAGGCACATCAATAAGACAAAACTAATCATATTCACGTAGCCTTCGATATTCTCATTCAACTTCTTGCCGCGAATAGCCTCCACGATGAAAAAGACAATGCGTCCGCCATCCAGAGCAGGAATTGGCAGCAGGTTCATCACACCTAAGTTCGCGGATAAGAGCACCGTGATGTTAATCAAGTTCATGACCGCCAAGAACCAGCTCACCTGCACCGATTGCTCGTAAGTATCGCCAATGGTCTTTACGATGCCCACCGGACCGGACATCTCATTCACTGAGACCATGCCGGTTACCAGAGCCGATAAACTCTTAAAAGTGGTATAGATCTGATAGCGAATCCAATAGAAACTGTAACGAATGGTATCCAAGACGCCAACTTTTTCAAAGGTACCGCCCTGTACACCAATCAAATAACGGCCACTCTCTTCGTCTAGCTTCGGAACTACCGTTGCCTCATGCTTCTTGCCGTCACGCAGGTAGGTAATCTCTAAGGTCTCTCCCTGATGGAAGAAGGTATAGAGGCTGATTTCCCGGTAAAAATGCACGCGATAATGGTTGATGGAGACAATCTCATCTCCCACTTCCACACCGGCTTCCTTGGCCGCATAACCGTCCATAACACCGCCGATGACCGGACGATCCACACCCATAGCACCTAACATAATCAAAGACAGCAAGAATGCCAGAATGAAGTTAAACATCGGACCGTTTAATACCACCAAAAATCTCTGCCAAAGTGGCTTATTGCCGAAGGCACGATCACTTTCACTGGCTTCGTCCTCGCCCTCCATCATACAAGCACCGCCAAAAGGCAACAGCTTGATAGAGTACTTGGTCTCCTTGCCCTGAATGCCCCAGATGGTTGGTCCAAGGCCAAGAGAGAATTCCAACACTTTGATTCCACAACGCTTGGCCGTAATGAAATGACCAAACTCATGGAAAATAATGATAAAACTAAAGATTAAGATTGCGATTAATATATTCATAGGTTGCCTGCTCCGTTGCCAAAATATCATCTACTGTAGGATTTGGAATGTAGTCCACTTCCATCATTGCCTCGGAAATCAATTCCGGAATGCGAAGGAATGGAATCTTCTCCTCCAGGAATAATGCCACTGCCCGTTCATTGGCTGCATTGTAAATGGTTGGAATGTTGCCTCCGGTATTCATAGCCTCAAAGGCTAACTGCAAACCGAAGAAGGTCTCCATATCCGGCTGTTCGAAGGTTAACTGTCCCACCTCAAACAAATCCAACTTCTCTCCACTCATCGGAAGACGCTGCGGATAATACAGCGCATACTGAATTGGCAAGCGCATATCCGGAACACCCATCTGTGCAATGACCGCGCCATCCTCATACTCTACGGCAGAATGAATGATGCTCTGCGGATGTACCACTACTAAGATCTGGGACAGACGTACATCAAAGAGCCACTTGGCTTCCATGACTTCCAAGCCCTTGTTCACCATGGTAGCGGAATCAATGGTAATCTTACGTCCCATGTTCCAATTCGGATGTGCCAGCGCATCTGCTACAGTCACATGTTCCAAATCATCTAGGCTCTTGCCTCGGAACGGACCACCGGATGCGGTTAAGATAATCTTTTCAATGTCGTTATCCTTGTTGCCCTGTAAGGACTGGAAAATGGCGGAATGCTCACTGTCTACCGGCAGGATCGAAACACCGCATTTTTTTGCCAGGGGCATAATAATATGTCCGGCGGTAACCAGGGTCTCTTTGTTTGCCAAGGCAATGTCTTTGCCGGCTTCAATGGCTGCGATGGTTGGACGAATACCAAGCATCCCAACGATAGCCGTCACCAAAATCTCACTCTCCGGAATCATTGCAACAGCGATGAGTCCGTCCATACCGCTTTGTACTTCTACATCCAAATCTGCTAAGGATGTACGAAGGGATGCTGCATCCGCTTCCTCCCAAACAGAAACCAACTTCGGCCGATATTTGCGTACCTGCTGTTCAAACAGCTGAATGTTATGGCCGCAAGACATGGCCACTACCTGCAAGTCATTCTTCTCTGAAACAATGGATAATGTCTGGGTACCGATGGAACCGGTAGACCCTAAGATTGCTATTTTTCTCATTCCCTAAAAACCTTCTTTACTTAAGCTAATACGAGTACGCACAAATAATAGACAATCGGTGCGGTAATAATCATGCTGTCAAAACGATCCAAAATGCCACCATGGCCCGGAATTAAGGTACCATAGTCTTTGATATCGTAATTACGCTTGATGGCTGAAGCTGCCAAATCGCCCACCATGGAAATCAAGCCGCCAAGACCGGACCCTGCAGATAATAACAGAATCTCTGTCTGGGAAAGTGCCATG
>JAGDAL010000108.1 GCA_017959525.1 Lachnospiraceae bacterium
GTGCAGCAACAGGCCCAGAAGCAGAATCAGCAACCACAGATGGGCGGCCCGGGAGGCCACTAGACCTATTTATTGAATGTATTGGCGGCAATGTAGAGGAGAAGATGTATGGCTTTTGAATTAACTGAAATGCGAAAAAAGCTTTTTAAGATTATGGCACAGGTTGGAGACTTAACCACCGGTCAGGAGCAGGTAGAACAGTATGTGTCTTTTTTGAATGCGTTACATACCTTAGCGGAAAGAACCGATGCCTTGTATACGCAAAATGAACAAGGTGTCTATCCGACCATAACAGATGCCAATCTAGGCGAATTAAGAGATGCATACCGTCAGGTGCAGCGTGAGGGAGCAGCTCTTGCAGGCGGTGGAGAAGGCCCGGTGGGACAACAGATGGCAGCGATTGCTACCGAAGTGCTTACCCTGGCCAATCAGGATATGACAGCGCTTGAAGTGGTAGATGTGAAAGCCGGTATTACGTTACCGGAGGTGATTGCCAATGCCAGAACTCTGACCGTAGATGTGGGTGAGCAGGAGTTTTCCGTTAGTAGTGGCCAGATGAGTGCCCGTATTCCGCTTTCCGTCGAGGGGGAAGATGGAACCATAGTGGAAGGTTTCTTTACAGAAACGGACTACGTTGATACGAGGAAAAATCTGCAACGGATTACGCGAGAGCTGGCAGAACAGTTCCCGGACTACAGGCCGGTATTAGAGGCGGTGAATAATGCTACAGATCGCGAGTTGGGGCGCTTTGGCTTTGCTTCTTTGTCCGAATTTATTACATTTAGCGACCAGGAATTGACGGAAGAAGAATTGCGAGAAGATGCAAAGAATGATTATGTGGATGGTATGAAGCGGGCGCTGCACGTGCCTGCAGATGTGGTGGATACACTTGCAGCTAGGGATGATTTCTTCCGGTTTACGGAGGCACTATCCCAGAAAGTGAGTCCGGTGATTAAGACAATGAATTGCTATACCGATAAGTCGTACTGGCTGGGCCTATCCGAGGGTGTCAATATCGATAAGCGAAATGCTGCAATGAGTTCGGTGTCTACGCTTTTAGGAAAACCGGGATTGGTTGCCAATGCTCGTCCGATGGTGGTGATGAAAGATGGTAAGGCAATCTCCGGAACCTTCATGGAAAAAGCATCCGGTGTGGATATTCTTCATATTAAATGGAGTGATACGGATATCAAGGACTATGACATCGATCATTATGACAATCCGGATGTGTTTGATGATATCGCAGGAATTCAGGCCATCGATTATATATGTGGAAATGTGGATCGTCATTCGGGGAACTTCATCCTGAATTTTGATCCAACTACTAAGAAGTTGGTGAAAGTCACCGGAATCGATAATGATTTGTCTTTTAGTGTCCAGAAGGCATATCGAACGTTTACGGATTTCGGAAACCGATGGATTGCTCCGGCACAGATGGTAGTAATTGGAGAAGACATGGCTACCAAAATTCTTGCAATGACCAAGGATACCTTAAGCTTCACCTTATCCGGCTATGGACTCTCCCAGGCAGAAATTGATGCGGCATGGAATCGAACGGAGATTATGCAGCAGGAAATTCAAAGGGGCATGGAACACTATGCCAACGTAGAACCGGGCAAAATAGATTCCAATTACTTGCGCGTTGTACCGAAGGAAGAGTGGGGCGCTTACCATCTGGAGCAATTCACCAAAGAGGACAATCAGTTCTTCACATTTGCTCATATGAAAGATAACTTGA
>JAGDAL010000109.1 GCA_017959525.1 Lachnospiraceae bacterium
ACTGGTGATTGTCAACGTTCCGTCGCACATGCTCTTAAGTCGCTGCATGGTACTGTAGATTCCTACGTGCCGCCGGCCCGTCTCATCTGCCCGAAAATCTAGGTGTTCCAAGCTCGACGTGTCGAATCCGACGCCGTTATCCGTTACGGTAATGCAATAAGCATCTGCTTCTTCTTTTGTTGTAATATCAACATTTCCTCCGTCCGGTGCTTTTTCAATTCCGTGTCGAACCGCATTCTCCACTATGGTCTGTAGCACCAGTGGCGGAATTTTAAAATCCATGGCACCCAAGTCGAAGGAGACTTCCAACTCGTCTTCGAATCGCATTTTTTCTATAGAAAGATAATTCTGCACATGCTTCATTTCCTCGACAAAAGGAATCATGGTCTGACTGTCTAAATCCACCAAGCTACTGCGCAGGTAAGTGGAGAACTTATCCACAGCCTCCCTTGCCCGCTCCGGAGATTTATCACACAAGACGTAAATGGTGTTCAAAACATTATATACAAAGTGGGGTTTGACCCGGCTCATAAGAAGTGTGGTCTTCATCTGCGCCAATTCCTCTCCCTGCTGCCGCACCAGAATCTCTCTGGCCACCTGCACGAAGCACTGCAAGATAATGACCGACAAGGTTACCAACGGCGGCATGAGCACCACATCCGGAAGCGCACTACGGAAAATGGATCCAATCAACGGTCCAAAGATAAAGATAGCAAAGCCAATGATGGCTCCCACCGGCAGATTCCGCACGCGGGAAATCAGTATGAAGATCATCAGTACGGCCGTCACATATCCGCCCAGCTGTCCCACCACATAGAGTGGGCCCGGCGCAAAAGACGTGGCATCCTGCATGTAGATCAATCCAAAGTAATCGGACACCAACCACAAGATTCCATACACACCACTGATGGAAGCGCCAAGTATAGAAATGCGATGCATGCGAAAGCCTGGCTCTCTGGCGTAACTATCCAAATATAAAATGAAAAATCCCAGGATAAAAAAGTAGAAACAGTCACTGATTCCGGAGAAGACCAAATGATACGTCCACGGCACATCGTGATACAACGTATATTGGTCCATAGCTCCGAACACCAGCATAATGATGTCGACAATCATCATCCCATAGAAGAAACTCGTGCTTTTGTCACGTCGATATCCACTGATGACGTTACCGACCAAGATAATCCCCATAACCACTGCAGCAAAAGACTGCAGGTATACATTCAACTCCGGCATGTAAAACTCCCCTTTATTTTACTCACTAGAATATGGTACGTAACATCCAAAAGAAGGAACGAATGCGAAAGGCCCACATGTACCATGGCATCGCAATTGCAATTCCAATCACGATCATAGGAATGCCAAATGCCAGGAACCATATCGTAAAAACCTTGCTTTGCTTGCCTTCATAGGCACTGTACGCTACCTTCGGTGATACCGGATCATAGAAGATTTCCATGGATGTTCCAACCTGAGGAATGGCCCGTTCCCCTCCGCCATAGGAATCCACTAATTCGTACTCGTTCCCATTCACCGTATAAGAATACACCGCGTAGTATGACGTATGTCCTTCGCTATCTTCATTTTCATTCTGTCTTATGACCTGCCCCGTGCACCGCGACGTGCACCGTGCATTCTTTTTCGATGCAGACGTTCTGAAAATAATGCCAAGATAGGTAAACAGCACACCACCGGCGGTTACGCCGATACTCACCATATTCAAATGCGCATAGGCACCGGTCAGCAAAAGAATCGCCAATACAAACATGGCAATCACAATCGGAAGTAAAATCCGCATCATCCGCTGATCTTCCTTGGCACTTTCCACATTGTCCTCATCCGCTCTTGCGATATCATCGTTTATGGTGTGACTCGCACTTCTACTAATCTGCCATATCACGTAAGCAAAAACCGAAGCGATCACCAGCAAAATGCATCCTGCAAAAATGTTCATACGTCCCCTCCAGTATTATCTTCACTCAATGCTTATTATAGTGCTTTACCCCTGTCGCTTCAATTGATTCAACTACCGGTTGTACATAGTCCGTCAGATGTCAATTCATAGACCTTGGTACAGCATTCCTTGATGTATTTTCTGTCGTGAGAAATGCTAATTACCGCACCGGGGAACTGGCTAATCATCTGTCGAATCACAGGTCCGGATAAAGGAGAAAAATTTCTGGTTGGCTCATCGAGAATCAAAACATTGGCATCCGATAAGCTCATCTTCAATAGTAAAACTTTCGCCTTCTGTCCGCCGGACAATTCTCCGATGGGATGGTCCATTTCATCCGCCGTGTACTTCAAGGAGCCAAGGTAGGTACGAATGCGGGTGCGCACTTCCTTATCCCCGGTATCATCCAAGAATTCAACCGGAGTCTGGTTGAAATCCAACAAATCCTCGTAGTTCTGCGGCATATACTGCACCCGAATATCCTTCCGCTGCAGCAGTTCTTCTGCCATTTGTTTTAGAAGTGTTGTTTTTCCAACGCCATTCTTTCCTATAATACAGATGCGCTCCGGTCCTCTGACACAGAAAGAAATGTTTTTTGCCAGCACCTTGGATTCATCTGGTGAACGAAGTTCCTCCAGGTTATATTCCACCACCGTTTTCCCGGCAGGCATTTTGGATTCCTCTTTTCCTAATTTAAAGAAGATGGCCTCCTCCTGTTCCGGCATCTCGGTCATATTCTCATCCTGCTTTTCAAAGCGGCGTCCCATGGATTTTACCGTATGCATCTTGTCCTTTAGATTATGTGCTGCCTGCATTTTATCTGCCAAGTCCTTACCTGCACCGTTAATGGTTACCTGAGCATGGTTGACGCTCTGCAAAATCCGACGATACTTTTCATCCCGCTGTTTCTTCGCTCTTCGATCTGCTTCCGCCATCTGTGCCTGATGAACAAAGGCATCGGATCGCCGCTTGATATAGTCGGCGTAAGTGGTCTTTGTTATCGTATAGCGGGATTTCG
>JAGDAL010000110.1 GCA_017959525.1 Lachnospiraceae bacterium
CCTAAGTAGCTTTGCATCTTTATAGAAGTCATAGCCACCGGCTGTATTAGAAAACAAACCAAAGAAATCCTGGGAGCCAAGGTAGTTGATCCAAGGCAATGGAGTCTTTGGCGTTGTGATGACGTACTCTTTTGCTTCGTCATCGAAGTAACCAAATTTCATTGTTTCCTCCAAACTGGGTGATATAAAGATAAAAAACTAATATAATAGAAACATCGGGTGAGAAGGAATGTTACTAACGAATACGTTTTCGCACTCCTTTGCACCCATTCTAAATACAAAGCACAAAAATGTAAATACAGAATTTGCTAAGAGGAGGTAATTTAGTGCAAGTTGTACAAAAAACTATGGTTCCGAAACATGAGTTTCGGAGATTGCAATCGGTACGAAAACGATTTAGAATAAAGTCACGAAAACGAATTCGGAGTATTGACGCCCGTGGTTACGGGCTTTTGGAAGGCAGGGTAACTGAGAATGGCTACAATTAAGGATATTTCGAAACGTTGTGGCGTCTCTCCTGCGACCGTAAGCAAGGCTCTGAATGGTTACGGCGATATCAGTGAGGAAACCAAGCAGAAGATTCTGGCCGCTGCAACGGAATTGCATTACACACCGAACGCAGCAGCGAGACAGTTGAAGACAAACACTTCACATAATATAGGAGTTGTATTCGTCGATCAGACCGGAAGCGGTTTGGCACACGAATACTTTTCTCAGATTCTTGATAGTGCAAAGGCAGAGGCTGAGAAGCGAGGCTACGACATCACTTTTATTAGCGAGAATGTAGGATACGGTTCCTACTTAGAACACTGTAGATATCGAAATTGTGACGGCGTCCTGGTCGTAAGTGATGATTTCACTACCAGACAGATTCAGGAGCTGATTAACAGCGATGTACCGACAGTCATTATTGATTACGTTTTCGACAATCACAGTAGTATCCTATCCGACAACATGGATGGGAAGTACCTTTTAACAAAATATTTGATAGACAGAGGTCATACGAAAATCGCTTATATTCACGGGGAGATTACTTCGGTAACCAATAAGCGATTGTCCGGATTCTACAAAGCTTGTATGGAAGCCGGCATTCGTATTCCGGACGACTACATGATAACAGCGAAGTTCCACGATCCGGACTCTTCCGCTGAGGCAACCAAGCAGTTGATGCGCTTGAAGGTTCCACCGACAGCAATTATGTATCCGGATGATTATTCTTATTTAGGAGGCCTTCGGATGTTGGAGAAGTTGGGAATCTCCATTCCGGACGATGTCAGCGTTGTGGGATACGACGGCATCGGATTATCACAGGTCATCCGACCAAGACTTACGACCTATTATCAGAACGCACCGGAGATTGGACGCAGATCCGCCGAGAAGCTCATTGAGACCATCGAGCATCGCAAGTCCTGCATACCGGAAGCGATTCGCGTATCAGGCAAATTACTGGAGGGACAGACGGTTCGTGATTTAACCGCCATGCAGTAAGTTAAGTTCGATTTCTACCGGAGGGGTATTGGGTGAGTACTTATTCGGTAAAAATAAATTCTTATCATTATATGTCATAATCTAAATAAGGGAGGAAAAGACATGAAGAAACGTATTTTTAGCATGCTTTTAGCAAGTGCCATGGTATTTGGTCTTGTAGCATGCGGAAGCAACACTGACACAGCTACTACCGGCGATGCAGCTACAGGTGGAGACACCACAGAGCAGACAACCGCTGCAGCAGATGGTTCTGTATTGAACATTTACTGCTGGAACGAGGAGTTCAAGTCTCGTGTAACTGATCATTACCCAGGATATGAAGCTACCGGCGACAACGAAGGTAAGATCGGTGATGTAACTGTTAAGTGGAACATCACACCAAACGAGAACAACGCTTATCAGAACAACTTGGATGAGAACTTGTTAAAGCAGGCTGATGCAGCAGCTAACGACAAGATCGACCTCTTCTTGGTTGAGGCTGACTACGCATTAAAGTATGTTGATACTGATTACACTATGCCGGTTGCTGACCTTGGAATTACCGAGGATGAGTTAGCTAACCAGTACAAGTATACTCAGGACGTTATGACCGATTCTAACGGCGTATTGAAGGGCCTTTCTTGGCAGGGCTGCCCAGGAACATTCATCTACAACCGTGAGGCTGCTAAGGAAGTTCTTGGATCTGATGATCCTGCTGATGTACAGGCAGCTGTTTCCGATTGGAACAAGTTCGCTGATACTGCATCTAAGATGCAGGCAGCTGGTTACAAGATGACCGCTACAGCAAACGATAGCTACCGTGTATTCTCCAACAACGTATCCGGACAGTGGGTACAGGATGGAAAGGTAGTTGTTGATGACAACATCAAGAACTGGGTTGAGATGTCTAAGAAGATGGTAGATGCTGGCCAGACCGGAACTCAGGATCTCTGGGGCGATGACTGGAACAAGGGCTTCTATCCAGATGGCAAGGTATTCTCTTACTTTGGACCAGCTTGGTTAATTAACTTCTGTATGGCAGCTGATCAGGAAGGCTCCATCGCTAACCAGGGCGGCTGGGGTGCTTGCGAAGGACCTCAGGGCTTCTTCTGGGGTGGTACATGGATCTGTGCAGCAGCTGGAACAGACAATGCTGATCTTGTAGCTGATATCATGAGACAGTTAACCACTAACGAAGATGTTATGCTTGACATCGTTAAGAAGGATTCTGATTTCGTAAACAACAAGCCAGCTATGGAGAAGTGTGCAGAGGATGACTCTTACGCATTCGACGTATTCGGCGGACAGAACCCAATCGCTATGTACTGCGCAGGTGCTGAGAAGATCGACCTTAGCAACCAGGGTGCTTACGATCAGGGATGTAACGAAGAGTTCCAGAAGGCTATGAAGAACTACTTCGATGGCAACGCTACTTACGATGAGGCTATTGAGCAGTTCAACAAGGCTATCGTTGAGAAGTATCCGGAACTTACCACAGAGTAATTCAACCGATAACATCACGTGAGTGAACATTAAAATGCTTGCCTGGCTTAGTCCAGGCAGGCATTTATAAAGCAAGATTACGAACACGTTTACGTAAAATCTTGCCTTATAAATGCCTTGGGAGGCAAAAGTAGTACAGGGAGGAAACTTATGGAAAAAAATAATAACAAAGCGGTTATTAAGTATAATCGCTGGGGATACATCTTCTTAATTCCATTCGTAGTAACGTATGTAATTTTTCAGTTGATCCCACTTTGCTCAACAATCTATAACAGTTTTTTCGAAAACTATCGCTCCGGTCTGACTCAAATTGGACCGAACTTTGTCGGCCTTGAGAATTACAAGGCACTGTTAGGCGGCGGAGAGTTACTGGGATATCTGAAGAATACCTTGATTATGTGGGTTCTGGGATTCGTTCCACAGATTTTCTTCTCTCTGTTACTTGGTGCATGGTTCTCTGATCCGGCCCTTCGTCTGAAATGTCAGAGATTCTTCAAAACCGTAATTTACTTACCGAACTTGATCATGGCAAGTGCGTTTGCAATGTTGTTCTTCACATTGTTCTCCGATACCGGCCCAGTCAACGACATCTTGATTGGCCTTGGAATTATTCACCAGCCATATCAGTTCATGATTCATGTTGGAAGCGTTCGTGGCTTGGTAGCATTCATGAACTTCATCATGTGGTTCGGTAATACCACCATCCTTCTCCTTGCAGGTATGCTTGGAATCGACAGCTCTCTTTATGAGGCTGCAGAAGTTGACGGTGCTAGCGCAACACAGATTTTCTACCGTATTACATTGCCTCTGTTGAAGCCAATTCTGTTGTACGTAATGGTTACTTCCTTGATCGGTGGTCTCCAGATGTTCGATGTACCTCAGATTTTGACCAACGGTAATGGTGATCCGATGAGATCCGCAATGACCATGATCATGTACTTGAACAAGCACTTGTACAGCAAGAACTATGGTATGGGTGGTGCATTATCTGTACTTCTGTTCTTCGTAACAGGCGTCTTAAGTATCATCATCTTCAAGACCATGAATCAGCCGGAAAAGGAGGCGAAGTAGTATGGATACAATGAATTACAAAGCAAGCCGAGGTATGAATATTCATGCACGTCGCATCATTTCATATGTAGTATTAGTGATTTTAACCGTTCTGTGTTTGATTTGGTTCTACATCTTAATGATTAACGCAACCAGATCTCACGGTGAGATGACCAGGGGATTTACACCATTCCCAAGCACACATTTGATTGAGAACCTGCATAACGTTATGCACGGAACTCTTCCAATCGCTGCAGGTATGAGAAACAGTATTTTCGTATCTGTATGCTGTGCAATCCTTTGTACTTATTTTTCAACCATGACCGCATATGCAGTACATGTATATGACTTCAAGTTGAAAAAATTCATGGCAACCTTTATTTTGGCAGTCATGATGATTCCTGGACAGGTAACCGCACTTGGTTTCTTACGTTTGATTGACCGCATCGGAATGGATGATAGTCTCACACCACTCATCATCCCATCCATTGCATCTCCAATCGTATACTTCTACATGAAGCAGTACATGGAGTCCAACCTGCCAAGTTCCCTCATTGAGGCAGCACGAATCGACGGAAGTAACGAGTTTAAGACCTTTAACTGGATCTGCGTACCGCTGATGAAACCGGCAATCGCAGTACAGGCAATCTTCACTTTCGTAAGTACCTGGAACAATTACTTCACACCGGCATTGGTACTTCATACCGATACCAAGAAGACCCTCCCGGTATTGATTGCACAGTTACGTAGTGCGGACTTCTTAAAGTTTGATATGGGACAGGTTTATGCGATGATCGCATTCTCCATCTTCCCTGTAATTGTCGTATACTTGTTACTCTCCAAGTATATCGTAGGCGGCGTAACTGCCGGCGGAGTAAAAGGTTAGGACTTTTTCCCTCCTTCTTTTTCAGAACAAAATGCACACCCGCGTTTGACTGCTACAGACGATCGGGTGCATCCTCCTTTCGAGGAGAGATGCGGACCGTAAGGCCCGCATTTTTAGCATCACGGGAAGGCTTGAAAATCTTGACAAAACAGGCGCTGGGGGATATACTTTTAGCGCTGCGTGGAGATACGCATTTATTATAAGTAGACATAAATTAGTACAATAAGAATAAAATCTAGGAGGCCAGGAACATGGAAGCAAAGAAAAATTTGATGACCTACGAAGGCTTGAGAGCATTAGAGGAAGAGGTACAGGACCTCAAAGTGAACAAGCGTCGTGAGATTGCTGAGAAGATTAAGGAAGCTCGTGAGCAGGGCGATTTGTCCGAGAACGCTGAGTACGATGCTGCGAAGGACGAGCAGAGAGATATCGAGGCACGTATCGAAGAGATCGAGGAGATCTTGAAGCATGCTGAGGTTGTTACCGAGGAAGACGGCGAAGCTGGCAAGATCAATATCGGATGTACCGTACGCCTCTTAGACTTAGAGTTCGACGAGGAGGTTGAGTATCGTTTGGTAGGTTCTACCGAGGCAAACAGCCTGAAGGGTAAGATTTCCAACGAGTCTCCTGTTGGACGTGCATTGATCGGTGCAAGTTTGAATGATGTAGTAACTGTAGAGACCGAGGCTGGTTCTTTCCAGTACAAGGTATTAGATGTTAGAAGAGATAGTTAGGACGAAAAATGGCAAACGAGAATAATAATCAGAACAAGCAGCAGGATGTGAACCAGTTACTGAAGGTTCGTCGCGAGAAGCTTGCGAACTTACAGGAAGCCGGTAGGGACCCATTCCAGATCACCAAGTTTGATCAGACCCATCATAACGATGAGGTGAAGGCTCTTTATGAAGCTTACGAGGCAGAGGTGCTCAAGGATTACGTTGAGCCGGAATTGCCTGCAGAGCCGGCAGAGGATGCGGATAATGAGACCATTAGCGCATACCGCCAGGCGAAGAAGGATGCATACAATGCACGCCGTGAGCTTTTAGATGCCAATGCACCTCGTGTATCCATCGCAGGACGTATGATGTTCAAGCGTGTTATGGGTAAGGCATCCTTTGCGAACATTCGTGATTTGAAGGATGATATCCAGGTATACGCATCCAAGGATGCTTTGGGAGAGGATTCCTACGCAGACTTCAAGAAGTCTGATATCGGCGATATCTTCGGTGTGAAGGGTTACGCATTCCGTACCATGACCGGAGAGATTTCCATCCATGCAGAAGAGATGACCATGCTTACCAAGTCTCTTCAGATCCTTCCGGAGAAGTTCCACGGACTGACCGATACCGATACCCGTTATCGTCAGCGTTATGTTGATTTGATTATGAATAAGGAGTCCAGAGACGTATTCGTGAAGCGTTCTCTTATGATGAAGGAAATCCGCAACTTCCTGGCTGGTCGTGATTTCATGGAAGTCGAGACTCCGATTCTGGTATCCAATGCAGGTGGAGCAGCAGCTCGCCCATTCGAGACCCACTACAACTCTTTGGATGAGGACGTGAAGCTTCGTATTTCTTTGGAGCTTTACCTGAAGAGATTGATTGTTGGTGGTCTGGAGCGTGTTTACGAGATTGGCCGTGTATTCCGTAACGAGGGTGTTGATACCCGTCACAATCCGGAATTCACTTTGATGGAGTTATATCAGGCATATACCGACTACGAAGGCATGATGGAACTGACTGAGAGCATGTTCCGTTACTTGGCTGAGAAGGTATGCGGATCTACTACCATTTCTTACAATGGTACCGAGATCGACCTTGGCAAGCCATTCGCTCGCTTGACTATGACCGATGCAGTTAAGCAGTATGCCGGTGTAGATTTTGATGCAATTACAACAGACGAAGAGGCGAAGGCCATTGCGAAGGAGAAGCACGTGGAGTTCGAAGATCGTCACACCAAGGGCGATATCTTGAACCTGTTCTTCGAGGAGTTCTGCGAAGAGAAGATGATTCAGCCAACCTTCATTATGGATCATCCGCTGGCAATTTCTCCTTTGACTAAGAAGAAGCCAAGCGATCCAAGCAAAGTAGAGCGTTTCGAGCTCTTCATCAACGGATGGGAGATGTGTAACGCATACTCCGAGTTGAATGACCCGATCGATCAGCGTGAGCGTTTTGCAATGCAGGATGCCAATGCGGAAGCCGGCGACGAAGAGGCAGAGCACACCGATGAAGATTTCCTGAATGCGTTGGAAATCGGTATGCCTCCGACAG
>JAGDAL010000111.1 GCA_017959525.1 Lachnospiraceae bacterium
AACGCACAGAGCAGTGCCAGCGGACGATTGAACGAGGCCAACAACGCATATAACGCAGCGGTAGCAAACCGCGATGCCAAAAATCAGGCAGTAGCCACAGCTCAGAGTGCTTATGATTCAGCCAAGAGTGCATACGATGCCGCAGATCCGGCAAACCGCAGCACAGAGGAAGCAGCACTTACCGGTGCCAAGGAAGCATTAGCAGCCGCAAAGGCAGATGCAGAAGCTGCAGAGGCAGCCGTTGCAGAGGCAAAAGCAGGCGTGAATGCTGCGCAGGATAATGTAACTGCAGCTAACAATGGAGTTACATCTGCACAGCAGACCTTAGATGATGCCAATAAGAATCGTACCAAGACTAATGCAGACAGTGCGGATGCAGTAACTAACAGCAAGCTCGCTGCCGCAAACAGTGCCAGAACCGCAGGAGATGCTGTAACCCAGGCTAAGGAGCAGTTACAGAAAGCAACCATTACCGCTCCGGCTGATGGAATTATTACTGCAGTGAATGTAAAAGCGGGTGATACCTACGCAGGCGGAACCATGATTGTGGTACAGGATGTTTCCGGATTCAAGGTGTCCGCAACCTTAGGACAGTACGATATCAGCGACGTATCCAAGGGCTTGGATGCGAAGGTAACCACAGATACCACCGGTTCTGAAGAGATGACCGGTAAAGTAACCTTCGTCTCCCCAACACCGGTTGCACAGGCTTCTCAGACTGCAGAAGGTCAGGCTACCGCAGCAGCTGCAACTAATAACGGATATCCGATTGAGATTACCATCGATAACCCAAGTGACCGCTTACGTATTGGTATGAATGCCAAGGTGACCATCATTATTGATACCAGAACCGGTGCACTTGCGATTCCGTCCGGAGCACTGCAGCAGGACGAGGATGGCAGCTACTATGTAGAAGTTGCAAAAGATGCAGACGGCAACGGTATTGCTGATTCCGAAGACTTTACCAAGGTACCGGTAACCCAGGGATTGGTAACAGATTACTATGTTGAAATCAGTGGTGCAGATTTGAAGGAAGGCACGTTTGTTGTGATTCCGGAAGAAGACTTAAGCGATTTGGATGTACCGAGCATTGAATTATTCTAAGGAGAAAAAGAATGGATACGCGACTATTAATTGATGCAAAAAATATCATAAAGCGGTTCAATGTCGGCCAGGAAAACGAGCTGGAAATTCTCCACGGAATTGATTTGCAGGTCAAGGAAGGCGAGTTTGTCTCCATCGTCGGAAGTTCCGGATCCGGTAAGTCAACCTTGATGAATATCGTTGGAATCTTGGATAAGCCGACGGAGGGTTCCTATCTTCTAGACGGAATTGATGTCTGCGCTGCAAAAGATGTGGAATTATCCCATATTCGAAATCGGAAAATCGGATTTGTTTTTCAGACCTATAACCTGATAGCAAGAACCAATGCGGTTGCCAATGTAGAACTGCCACTGCTCTATGCAGGCGTTGGGATGAAGGAACGCAAGGAACGGGCAGAAGAACTCTTAGAGTTGGTTGGCATGCAGGACCGTATGCTTCATACACCGGATGAATTGTCCGGAGGACAGAAGCAGCGTGTGGCCATTGCCAGAGCATTGGCCAACAACCCGTCCATTATTCTGGCGGATGAGCCAACCGGTGCCTTGGATTCCAAGACCGGACGAACCGTTATGGATTTGTTCCACAAGCTCCACGAAGAGCGTGGTATTACCATCGTTCTCATCACCCACTCCAATGAGTTGGCGGAAGAGACCCAGAGACTGTTGACCTTGAAGGATGGACTGATCATTGCAGAACGGAAAGGAGCGACTTATGCTGCTTGAGAATATCAGACTGGCAATCCTGGCATTAAAAGCCAATAAGCTACGTACCTTTTTAACGATGCTTGGTATTATCATCGGTCTGGCTTCCGTGGTGATGATTATGACCATCGGAAATGCCATGAACAATATGGTCAATAGCCAGATCGGCGACATTGGTGCCAACAATTTTTACCTATTTGTAAACATGAGATCCGTCGATGCAGAAGGGAATGAGATTAACTATGAGACAGCCAGAGGCATGAAGTCTTCCGATTATATTACCAAGGAAATGTTGGAAGATATTCAGGCCAAGTATCAGGACAAAATTGATGGAATTTCCATATTCCTACCGCTGGGCAGTACCAAGATTGAAAAAGGTAAGGATTCCGCGAAGATTAAAATCTATGGATCGAATCCGATGGCAATCAAGAGCGAAAACTTAAAATTATTGGCAGGAAGCACCTTCGCTGCCGGAGATTACAGCAGAGGGAGCAATGTCTGCCTGGTGTCCGATCGTTATGTGAATGTGCTCTATGGCGGAGATGTGAACGCTGCACTTGGTGAAAATGTAGAGGCAGCCATCGATGGCAAGTATTCTACTTACACCATCACCGGTGTTTACGAGTACAATGCCAAGAGCATGGGCATGGCCGGTGTGTCAGATAAGGATCTGGAGACGGAGTGTTATGTGCCACTTCGTGCAGCAGTACAGCAGAATCCTAAAATTACGGAAAATATCCAGGAGATTACCCTGGTAGCTTCCGAGGGCAATGATCCGACCATCACTGCGGCACAGATTGCAAAATACCTGAATGAAAGATATTATAAAAATAACGATACCTATGAACTGTATCCATACAGCTTGAAGCAGGAAGCAGAGTCCTTGCAGAAGGTGTTAAACTCCGTGAAGTTAGCCTTTTTGGCAGTGGGTGCCATTTCCTTGTTGGTTGGTGGTATCGGTGTTATGAATATCATGATTGTATCGATTGTGGAGCGTACCAGAGAAATTGGTACCCGTAAGGCATTAGGTGCGACCAACGGCTCCATTCGGTTACAGTTTATTACAGAATCCATGGTGGTCTGCCTGGTGGGCGGTGCCATCGGAATCACTCTGGGAGTTCTACTGGGGCAGGTGGTCAGCGTACTTCTTGGCGCCAGCGGAATGCCAAGCGTGTTAGGTATATTGGGATGCTTGTTGTTCTCCATGGCATTCGGTGTGTTCTTCGGATACTATCCGGCCAACCGTGCAGCTAAGCTGAACCCAATCGAAGCATTACGTTACGAATAAATTCTATGAGAGGAGCCTTGCGATGGCTGACAAAGTCTATACCATACTAATTGCTGAGGACGATGCGGACATCGTAGAGCTCCTCAAATTATATTTGGAAAATGCCGGATACCGGGTGTTGGCAGCAGGAGACGGGGTGGAAGCCTACGACATTCTGCAGCACAACGACGTGGATCTGGCCCTGTTGGATATTATGATGCCTCGGATGAACGGGTATGAACTGACCAAGAAGATTCGAGAGTCCAATAATATTCCGATTATTATCCTATCTGCCAAAAACCGGGACAGCGACAAGATTTTGGGACTGGACTTAGGCGCGGATGATTACCTGGCGAAGCCCTTTAACCCCTTGGAAGTGGTGGCCAGAGTCAATTCCAACCTGCGTCGGTTCTATCGATTGAATGACGCTGCGGCAGATACGAACGCATCCAAAATTCTTCGTGTGGGAGCCTTGGAGCTACACGGCGATTCCTTACAGCTCTTTCGGGATGGGGAAGAGATTCCGTTGACCCCGACAGAGTACAAGATTCTGGCCATGCTGATGGAGCATCCGGGTCACGTATTCACCAAGGTTCAGATTTATGAGAACGTGAAGGGTGAATACTTCGAGAGCGACGATAATACCATGATGGTACATATCTCCAAGCTACGGGAGAAGATTGAGGAGGATAGCAAGAACCCGAAATATCTGAAGACAGTGCGGGGACTTGGTTATAAAATCGAGAAACAATGAAACAGTGTTTGAAGTTGAAAAAACGGAAAAATCTATACATGCGCCTGATTGGTAGTTATATCTTTTTCATGTTCCTGGTTGGCTTGATTTTTCTAGGAACGTTGTTGGAACTGATGCACATCACGGACCATTACTACGATGATATCGACTATATGAGTCTGACGGCAGAACAGCTCGATGCCATGCAAAAGCAAATCGATGAAATCATTGCCATGGCATTTTTCATTATGATTTTGGCGTTCCTGCTGTTGGCGGTGATTTTCGCTGTGGTGATGGGACGACGGATTCACAGGGAAGAACGGGCAATCGAAGCAGCCAGACAGAAAATGCTGGCGGATATTTCCCATGATTTGAAGACTCCGATTACGGTCATCCAGGGCTATAGCAAAGCCATTGTGGATGGCATGGTTTCGGAAGAGAACATGGATAAGTACTTAAACACCATCTATCAGAAGTCCAATCGCCTGGCAGACTTGATCAATGAATTCTATCAGTACAGCCGATTGGAACACCCGGAATTCCAGCTGACCCTAGAGCCGGGAGACCTCTCGGAATATGTCAGAGAGTATGTGGCCGGCAAGTATGAGGAGTTGGAAGTGGCAGGATATCAGCTGGATGTGGATATTCCGGAACGACCCATCTATATGCCGTTTGATCATGTAGAATTGTCTCGCGTGTTTGAGAATATCATTACCAACACCATTCGACATAATCCGGCACCAACGACCATTTATGTCAGTATGGAATTCCTGCGGGAGAAGCATCAGGTTCGGATTCGCTTGGGCGATGACGGCGAGGGAATTCCGGAGGAGATTCGGGAACATATCTTTGAACCTTTTGTTGTGGGAGACGAATCCCGAAACAGCAAGCATGGAACCGGCTTGGGACTATCGGTAGCCAAGCGGGTCGTAGTGGCACACGGCGGAACCATCCGCTTGTTACCGACGACGGAGACCTCATGGTCTACCATGTATGAAATCATTCTACCGATGAACAGGGGGAGCCTATGATAATTACGGTGAGTCGAGAATTCGGAAGCGGTGGTCGAGAAGTAGGAAAGCGTTTGGCGGACAAGCTGAACTTAACCTATATTGACCGCGAGATTGTAACCACCATTGCCAATGAGAACAACATGCAGGAAGAAGTGGTAGAGGAGACCTTGAACCAAGGAATTCTTCCGCAGATTCCTTTGCATTATGGACGCAGCTTCTATTATTACCAGAATCTGCCGAATCCACAGACCCATCTGATGTCCAGACAGCAGAGCCTACTGAAGGAATTTGCGGACCGCGGGAACTGTCTGATTGTTGGACGT
>JAGDAL010000112.1 GCA_017959525.1 Lachnospiraceae bacterium
CCGTTGTTGTAGTTCAATGCCTTAGCAAAATCCATGGTAATATCACGGAACTGTTCTCCCAGCAAAGACGCATTGAGCATTACGGTAGATCCGTCACCGTTGATGTTGTTGAAGGTACCGTCATTGACATTGAACTTGATTGGGAAGTTGGTATCGGTAAAGGATACCATCAAGTTACCTGCGTTACTTACGGAAACACCGGTGATATTTGCAGGGAAGGAAGAAGCATTTGCAAACAAATCACTGATCTTCGCCTGAATGGTTGTGGTGGTTCCGTTCTCTGTCTTAGACAAAGTTACCTGAGTATCCGGTGTGATTCCGGTACCAAGCGCTTCGATGACAGAATGGTCAACTGCATAACCTGCAGGAGATACAATCTGTCCGCCGCTCCAGGAATAATTGGAGTTCAAGATGTATGGGTTGGATGCGGTAGATGTTGCACTACCGAACAACTCTGCAATGTTATTAACCTGCTCTGTGGTATTGGAAGTATCTGCAATCGCCTGAGCCAGAATATCGATGTTGTCCTGATCCAAGATACCAGTCAAAGCGATGGTATATTCTCCGGTATCCACGTCACGAGCCTTCACTGCGAACTTAGCGGTATATGCATATCCTAAGTTATCGTAGAAAACAAGGTTCATCTGCTTACCAGCAACGGAGTTTACATCGGTATCATTCTTATCAATGATTCCGGATACATTTGCCTGTGTAGTTGCTTCCGGCTCACTGGTTAAGTTTGCTGCCTGCATAATACGCAGTGGGCTAACGGTATCCTTACGGATATTTCCGGTGTCCGGATCCACCTGCCATCCCATTACCAAATAACCGGTAGAAGTCATAGCAAGGTTTCCGTTACCATCCAGGTAGAAAGAGCCTGCACGGGTGAACAGGTTCTCGGAACCGTTATTTACTACGAAAAAGTTGGTAGAATTGGAATCTGTCAACTTGATATCGAATGCATTACCGGTATTCTGTGCTGCACCGGCCTGTGCGATAGATACCTTAATAGATCCACTCTGAGTACCAAGACCGATCTGAGTCGGGTTGATACCACCGGTGGTTGCGGTTGCACCGGATGCACCGGATGTTGTCTGGTACATGATGTCCGCAAATGTGGTTGAAGATGATTTGAATGCTACGGTATTAACGTTAGAGATGTTGTTACCAATAACATCCATTTTTGTCTGATGTGTCTTAAGACCGGACACACCAGCATAGAGTGATCTCATCATAATATTGTTCCTCCAAATAAATATAAGAGTCTTTTTGTTCCGTCCGTGGAGATCTTATGATAATTCACGCGTCCTTGCATAAATTATGTCAATATTTGAAGGAGATGTAAGTGATTGCGTCAGTCGTTTCGCAATCGAAGCTTCCCGAAGGTCCAGCTTATGCAATTACAGCTCCATCAATATTTGTAAAAACTTTTTCCAGGGATTCATCCTGATTCATTGCTGTCACCACTGTCTGTGATGGTACATTCACGATAAAAGCCATGGAGTCCAGCAAAACGAGGGAATCCTGAATTCCTTTTTCACCTGCCTTTGCCGTCGCCGCTTCCAAGCGTTCGCTCTGCTCTGCAGATAAGGTGATGTTACGATCATCCAGTCTCATAGAGGCATGCTTGGAGAACTTTACACTCTGTTTATCGGCAACTTCCAGCTGATTCTTTAGAATATCTGAGAACGCTGTGCCTGCGGTCTTAGGTGCGGAACTCTTCGATTTGTTTAAGTATTGGTTTGTTACCTGCTCAATGGAGGTAAAACCGTTCACCATTTGGTTCATACTCTTGCTCCTTACGCACCGGTTGTGCTCTGTGTTGCTTCCTTTGCCTTTACAAGTTCTGTCATGCGCTTGATGTATTTGTCAATGGTTGCCTGATCATCCGCACTGACTAAGGTCTTCTGGTAATCTCCAAGGCTTGCATACAGCTGATCCAAGGTTGCAATCTTCTTGATTGTTTCATCGTCTGCCTTCATTTCATCCAGCTTCGGAAGATCTTTCATAAGTTTGCCAATGGCATCCTTCGTCATAACTGCGCCGTAGTAGGTCTCATCCAAAACAGATTCTACGCCGGAGGCATCATAGAGTTTTCCGTTAATGGAAATCTTGATTCCCGCAGCATCATGCTTAACGAAATCTACATAGCCTTCCACTCCGCCGTTTTCTGCATTCATTACAACGAACTTACCGGTTAGGGCATTTGCGGAAATAGCATTGACGTCATTCTGTACGGACTGCATGGATTCTACCTGGGTAAAGGTTGCTAATTCTTTTACATACTCAGAGTTGTCGGTTGGTTCCATCGGATCCTGATACTTCATCTCTGCAACCAAAAGCTGTAAGAACATGTCCTTGGTTTCCTTGGCTGCGTTCTTCGCTTTTGCAGAATCAGCAGATGTTGTATTTCCAACAACTTGTCCACCCTTTATCTGTTGAACTAATCCAATATCTTTATCTGCCATAAATTACTCCTTTGTTAAGCAGTAAAATTAACGGAATTGCCTGCATCCTTCATCATGCTGGCTACCAATGCTTCCGCTTCCGATAGCATCTCGTCCATATCATCCATCTGATTCAGATTGATGTTGGTACGTCTGGTCTGGCTTGCGGCATGATCTTCGGTCTGCTGATTGCTCTGCTGCATTTGGCCTTCTTCCAAATTCCGTTCAAACTCGTGTGTTCCAACGGATACTTCCACTGCTTCCACTTTGATTCCCTGCTGATTCAGATTCTCCTTCAAGACTGCCATTTGGCTTTCCATTGCATGTCGAACCGCTTCATTCTGCAAGGTAATATGTGCGGTAACTTTACCATCGTTCTCTGCAACGTTTAGGATCATACGACATAAATTCTGCGGATTCAACTCCATCTCCATAGAGGTTACCTGATTGGAAATGGTGACCTTGGCATTGGATACGATCTGTTCAATGACGTCTCTCGTATCAATACCGTAGCTATAGGTAGTTACCTGTTCTACACTCTCTCCAACAACCTGCGTCGTTGTCGTAAAAGATGTTGCAAGGTTTTGCTCACTGCTTCGTACCAAGTGGTCGTTTCCTACAGGAGTTTCGTTCTTGCGATTGTACTGTGAGTTGGTATTGCCGTTCTCGGAAGCATCGGATCCACTCTTCTGTAAGATTTCCTGTAATCCGCCTTCTGCTTCTTCCGCCACATCATTGGTCATATCCACGGTTTGGTTGGTGGAATCCGTGTTTGGCTTGGTGATGTGCGCCTCTTCTTCCTCCGGAAGAATCACTACTTCAGCAACCTGGAGTGCATCCTCATGGGAAGCATCCGTAGGCTTCGCGATTTCCTGTGGAAGTACTTCGTTCGAAGTCATTTGAGGAAGTATTTCCTCGTTTTCTGTTGTTTGGTTGATGTCACCGATTGTTACCGGAACTTCTTCGTCTGTCACCGGTGCAAATCCGTCTGCAAAAAGTTCTACGTTCTTTAAGGTTGCTACATCAGCGTATACCGAACTTAATAATTCGCTTCCCAAGGTTTGTACCTGGTCCAAAATGTCGGTTACTGTGTTAGTCACCAATAAAGATACGGACTCTTCCAAGCTCAACTCTGAAACTAATTTGGTGAGATTGTTCGGATCTAAGAGATCCATGTAGCAAAGTCCCAAGTTCTCCATTGCTGCAACAATTTCTTCTTCCGTTACATCCAAAGTCTCTTCCAAGACTGCATTGGTTTTGTCTGCAAAATCGCGAAGCGCCTGCTTTTCATCTGTCATGGACGCAAACTTATTTGCGTCCGGACGGGCATTCGCATCAGACTGTGGCACTTTCTTGGCCGCGTCATAGGTTGCAGTTTGTAAATCGGAAATCGAGTTTTGCTGTGGCAATTGAACTTCCCCGGCAGAAGATGCCGTAAGATTCATAACAGAAACATTCTTTGTCATGAGATCTTGGAAATTGCCGAAAGAGTTTTCAGATTTCGCTGCGGATTGCACTTGTGTCTGGCCGAAATTCAGTAGAATCGGAACATCTGACACATTTGCACTTGTCATATGTGTCCTCCTTTCTCTAGATTTTGTACCCGAAACATTGCCATCCGTAGCGATTGGGTTAGATGTGTCTTCCTTGACGTATACAAGGAAGTCTATAAGAACAAGGTTGTTATGGTTCCATCAACTTGGTTAAGGCAGCAGCCGTATCCGTGTTCATAGCCCCCATAATGTCCGCTCTGGATTGTGTATCCATTGCCTTCAGTATTTTGGCAACCAGCTTCAGATTATCCGTCATGGAATTAAAAATCGCTGCAGCAGCTTCCGGTTCCATGGAGGAATATGTCTTCGCATAGTCCTCAATCTCAGCATTTGCCTGTAATTGACCAACCACCTGTTTGTATATTGCCTCCGCATTTTCCGGCTCTATACTCTCATAGTACTCCTTATATGCATTTATATCGGGTGCTTGGTCCGAAAAAACAACCTCTTTATAAAATTTTTCTTTGATTGCTTCAAATTCTTGTTCTTTTTGTTTGTATGTTGCCAGTTCCGCTGCCTGTGCTTCCAAATCCGCAATATGGGCAGAGTCCGATCCGGTCTGCTCCTGCGCAGTTGCCAGCTGGCCTTCCAGCTCCTTAATACGAACAACAGCTTCGTCTACGGTCTTAAAATCATAAGCCGCATCGTCCTGGGCGTATTCTTCCACTTCCGGAAGGATCTTATTGATAATTGGCACATCCTTCAACCGAGGATACAGAATGGTGGAGCCAATGCCTCCCACGTCCATTTTGACCAGAAGAGCAAAAATTGCAGCCCAAACCACAAGAATCAGAAGAATGGCCACAATGATCATTCCCAAGCCGCCTTCTGCCTCTTCCTCCGAACCTTTGTCCTTCTTCTCTTCTACATCCTTTGTTTCGTCTGCCATGTTTTCACCCTCTAAGCTCCCTACTCCTCATGTGTACCGTAGGTAAAGCTTACCAACTCATCAATCTCTTTATTTTCCTGACGGGCCGCCTCTTCCCTAAACTCTTCCAAGGCATGTTCCCGCAAATTTTCATGGGTCTTACGGTCTTTCATCACCGCATCTAAGCGCATCCGCACCACATCCAGTTCCTTTTGCGCTCTTCGAATCGCAAACATCTGGTCACGAATGGCCACCTTCATACGTTCAATGGAGGACTTGATTTGCTGAATACGGCGCAAATCAATGGTACCTTCTGAAGCATCCTTCAGCTGCACCTCATACTCGGACTTACGAATAATCAGCTCCTGCAGCTTGTTCTGCTCCTCCAGAAGTTTGGCATTGGCAATTGCAAACGCCATCTTCTCCTGGCTCTCCATTTTCTGTTTCAGTTCCAAAATGTTTTGCATGCGATAAACAAACTTCGCCATACAAACCTCTCATCCTAGGCTTCATCCGGAGGGAAAATGCTCTCTAAGGTTCCAAGCACATCCTCAAAATCAATTTTCTCATCCGTAGCCTGTAGCAAAAAGTCATTGACTGCATCAATCTTGGAAATCGCGTAATCAATACTCTTGTTGGAGCCCATCTTATAAGCTCCGATATTAATCAAATCCTCTGCCTCGGAGTATGTGGCCATCACGTTCTTCATACGCCCTGCAAGCATCTTATGTTCCTTAGATGCCACAGCGCTCATAACTCTGGAGATGGAGGCCAATACATCAATGGCCGGATAATGATTCTTCTGTGCCAAGCGACGGTTCAGTACGATATGGCCGTCCAAAATACTACGGGCCGTATCAGTGATTGGCTCATTGAAGTCATCACCGTCAACCAAGACCGTATACAAACCGGTAATGGAACCCTTATCAGAATTACCGGCACGCTCCAACAGTCGCGGCATGGTGGAATACACACTTGGCGGATAACCACGGGTAACCGGCGGCTCTCCGGAAGCAAGTCCGATCTCACGCTGTGCCATGGAAAATCGGGTCAAGGAATCCATCATTAACAGCACGTCTTTGCCTTGATCACGGAAGTACTCCGCAATGGCAGTTGCAGACATGGCTGCTTTTTTACGAATCAATGCCGGCTTATCGGATGTTGCAACTACAACAACCGAACGGGCCATACCTTCCTCACCTAAGTCATGCTCTACGAATTCACGAACCTCACGGCCTCGCTCACCGATCAAAGCAATGACATTAACCTCTGCCTTGGTATTGCGGGCAAACATACCCATGAGGGTACTCTTACCGACACCGGAACCGGCAAAGATTCCGATACGCTGACCCTTACCAACGGTGATTAGTCCATCCACCGCCTTCACTCCAAGTGGCAATACTTCGGAAATAATCTCACGATCCATAGGATCCGGCGGATCTCCGTCTACCGGATAAATGGCATCCAATTCCAGCGGTTCATCCGTATCTGTCGGACGACCCAAGCCGTCCACCGTATGGCCAAGCAATGCATCGCCAACGGGAATACTAAGTGGATGTCCGGTGTTGCGCACCAGGCATCCGATACCAACACCTTCGACGGTCTCAAACGGCATCAGCTGCAGACGCTTATCCAAGAATCCAACCACTTCTGCCATGACACAGGTATCATCATCAACGATAATCTCGCACAAATCATTCAGTTTTGCATCAGGGCCCACGGACTCAATCGTAAGACCAACCACCTTAGTCACTTTGCCAAGATGATTGAAATACGAATTATTCAAGGTACCCAAATACTTTCGTCGGTCAATCATACCCGCTTCCTCATCATAAACAAAAAGGATGTAAAATCCTTACATGCTTAAAGATTTTAAATCCTTTACTAAATTATCCAGCTCAACGTCCAGACTACAGTCGAAAACACCACCGTCTGTCTCAATCAGACATTGATGGATATCCAACACCGGATCGCGAATGATATCCAGCTGCAAGTCGTTGCCGACCTTCTCCTGTAACTGAGACTTATATTGATTCAAGAAATCAAAGTTCTCATCGTTAACTTTGATTAAGAATTCTCGGCTGTTCTCAATGTTAATCAATGCATTGTCAATCAAATGCAATAACAAATCTTTCTTGTTGCCAAACTGGATCAAAAAGAAGCGCTCCATTACTTCGGTAATGACATCCACAAGCTCACTCTCCATGGTACGTTCTTTTTCTTCGAACTGCGCCTGCAGATTCTGTCGCTCAATTTCCAACTCATCCTTCTTGGCGTTGAACTCATTCATGGCATCTGCCAGTCCCTCTTGGTATCCGACCTTCTTGCCTTCTTCCTCGTAGTGACTCTTCAATGCCTCTGCCTGTTCCTGGGCTTCCGCAATAATTGCATCCGCTTCCTCACGGGCGTTTGCAATCATCTCATCCGCCTGGGCCTGGATGGCTTCCATATCTACAAAAGCTTCTTCTGCTTCCTCTTCGGCTTCTTCTACCTGATGAATCACAGGATTGCCTTCATCATCGATTACAACAAGCGGCGTTCCGTCTTCATCCAACGGCAGAAGCACATGACCTTCCTCATCGGACGGATACACGGTATTTCCGTCTTCATCCACTTCAATGGCCGCAAAAAAATCATCGATTTTCTGCTGACGGAAATCGTCCTTGCGCTTAATAATCTCCTGCTGGAATTCTTGAATACGTTCCTGAATACGGTCGTTATAATCCAGACTCAGCTTATGTTCTTCATCATCCGGGACAACCTGTCCCTTATATACCTTATACAACTAGGTCGTCACCTCCACCTCTGGAAATAACAATCTCAGAAGCATCCTCCAACTTACGGATAACACCAACAATCTTCTGCTGTGCTTCTTCTACGTCCTTCATACGAACCGGTCCCATGTAGTCCATGTCTTCCTTGATCATAGAAGCAAGACGGGAGGACAGGTTCTTGAAGATCACATTCTGAACCTCTTCGTTCGCACCCTTAAGTGCAACACCAAGGTCAGAGTTCTCAACATCACGCAGCACACGCTGAATGGAACGGTCGTCGAGAAGAAGGATATCCTCGAAGACGAACATCTTCTTGCGGATTTCTTCGGACAACTCCGGTTCCTCGATTTCCAAGGTTTCCATGATACGCTTCTCTGTACCACGGTCTACTGCATTCAAGATAGCAACAACCGCATCGACACCACCGGCAATGGTGAAATCCTGATTGATCAAAGATGACAGCTTGCGCTCTAATACACGCTCTACCTCTTTGATAACTTCCGGTGACGTACGGTCCACCATGGCAATACGCTTCGCAACATCGGCCTGTTTTTCCGGAGGCAATGCTCCCAAAATCATAGACGCCTGTGCTGCCGGTAAATAAGACAGAATCATGGCGATAGTCTGTGGATGCTCATCCTGGATGAAGTTCAATACCTGAGACGGCTCTGTCTTACGAATGAACTCAAACGGACGAACCTGCAAGGATGCGGTCAACTTCGTAATAACGCGCTGCGCCTCATCGCTACCAAGTGCAGTCTCCAACAACTCTTTCGCATATCCGATACCACCTTCGGCAATGTACTGCTGTGCCAGGCAGACCTGATAGAATTCATTGATAACATCTTCTTTGATCTGTGGAGATACGCTTCTGGTATTGGCAATCTCCAAGGTCAACTCTTCAATCTCTTCTTCTTTGAGATGTTTAAAAATAACGGCGGACTTCTCCGGACCCAACGTAATGAGCAGAATCGCTGCTTTTTGGACGCCGGTTAATTCATCAATCTCTGCCATGTCAACCTCCCCAGTCCTCGTTTAACCAGTTGCGTAACAGTGATGCCACGGCCTCCGGATTCTCGTCAACAAACTTTTCAATGAGGATACGTGTCTCAGACTTCTCGCTGAATCCAATATCCTCCAAATTCTCCTGTTCCTGTTCTTCGAGAAGATCCTCCACGGAAATCTCCTCTGCCACTTCCTCTTCCCGCTCCACACGCAAAGAACGGAATACAACAAATCCAAGCATAGCAAGAATCAGCACTGCAATGACAATCTGTAAGATGCTCATCAAATCGATGGCACTCTCAGAATACTGGAACATCGGCTGCTCATATGCAATCACGGAAATATTGGCAACCGGAATACTAGTGGCGTTGGAAATGGCATTGATAATATCTTCATCCACATCGGTACGCACCTGATCCTTATTCTGCTCCACGAATTCATCAAAGGTCATCTCATCCAAAGTGCCGTTGGCCTTCAATGTGTCCTCGTTGTAAACTACATAGTTATAAGCCACAACAGAAATAGAGGAGGTGTCATAATTCACAGCTCCCGCAGCTTTCTTGGTAGTGGTGATGGTCTCATTCGGAAGATAATCCCAATTTTCATCACTGGAAGAAGATTCGGAAGTATTCCCTTCTTCCATAACATAGGTGGTGTCATCATTGGAATCCGTTCCCGGAGTTCCTGCAACACCGTTGGTGCTCTTGGTGGTAGACTTGGAATAGCTATCCAAGTAACCTTCCTCACGACCTTCTGCTACGTCATATTCATATCTGGTACGTTGCTCGTCAGAGAAATCCATATCCAGATTGGCCTCTACACGAACATTATCAAACAAGGTAGAACCATCGTTACTGCCGGATAAAATCGTCTTAATCTTCTGGGCAGCAATACGCTCCGCATCCCGCTTCACCTGCTGATTGGAAGATGCAATACCGGCTGCGGTAGCTTCGTCTCCACCGGAGAACAATACATTACCTTCACCGTCAATAATGGTAATATTCTCCGTTGTCTTGTTACCAAGACCGGTTGCAATCATATGAGCAATACCGTTAGCCTGATCAACGGTTAACGGTCCGCCAAGTTCCAACTTCACGCTGGCATAGGAATCCTCTTTCTGGGAG
>JAGDAL010000113.1 GCA_017959525.1 Lachnospiraceae bacterium
AAGGATATTAACAATTGTGCAGCAGAGACGGTGTACAAGTTGAGCGCATACTTAGAGCGCTCATTCGAAGAACTGCTGAATGATGTTTGTCTCTTCGACGGCTATAGCGGGAAGTATAAGGGGTACACTTTTTTATGGAAGTACGAGGCGAGCAACGTCGTTCTATATATCAAGAAGAACGGAGCCTTTGAAGAGATACATCGTGAGAAGTGGATCTATGTGCCGGAGAGTCCTAGGAAACTTCGTGCGATGCTAACAGAGACGATTATTGATGTCTATGATCGTAAGCAGAAGGTGGAGAAAGAGTTATGCGGTCTACTACCTAATGCTGAAAGCTGAAATTTTTAGAAAAGCAGGCAGGCGCCTTTTCTTATATAAAAACCGCGGAAAAGTGGATAAAAACATGCAAGATATGTTATAATTCTACGGAATCATATTGTTTTATTCGATAAGGGGGTCAAGTATGACTGAGTCAGGATTTTTGATTTTCTTTGGAATTATTATTTTGTTGGTAATTATCGTAGCAGTGGTCACTGTCGTCGCAACGGTCGCTAGCTCTGTTGCAAGTATCGTAGAAGATGAGGACGAGGACGAATAAGGTGGCATCTGATATACGGATGATTGTGGCATCTCATAAGGCTTATGAGATGCCGCAGGACAGGATGTATTTGCCGGTGCAGGTAGGTGCGGCCGGTAAGACAGATATAGAGGGATTTGTACGGGATGATTCGGGGGATCAGATATCTCGGAAGAATCCAACCTACTGTGAATTAACCGGATTGTATTGGGCATGGAAGAATCTGGATGCGGATGCCATTGGATTGGCACATTATCGCAGACATTTTTCCAAGAAGAGCAGAAGCTACCGCAAGAAGCATGGTGTATTTGCTTCGGTGCTAAGCTTCGATGAGGCGAAGACGCTGTTGTCCCAATATGATATGGTAGTTCCGAAGAAGCGAAAGTACTATATTGAGACACTATATAGCCACTATGCTCATACCTTTGAGGCCAGTCATCTGGATGTGACCCGTGAGATTATCGCCGAGAAGTATCCTGCATACGTGGAAGATGTAGATGCAGTTTATCGCCAGCGTTACGGGTACATGTTCAATATGTTTCTTCTGAAAAGAGACGATTTGAACGGGTATTGTAGCTGGCTTTTTGATGTTTTAGAGGAGCTGGAGCGTCGAATTCCGACGGATGGTATGAGTACCTTCGAAGCCCGCTTCTACGGTCGTGTCAGCGAGATCCTCTTCAATGTTTGGTTGAGACGCCGCATGGCAGAGGGAGCTACCGTGGCAGAGGTGCCGGTGGTATCTACGGAGCCGGTGAATTGGTTTAAGAAAGGATTTGCATTCCTAGCAGCGAAGTTCGGCGGAGTGAAATACAAGGAAAGTTTCTGATGAAGATTTCAATCGTTACGCCATTTTACGAAGGCAATGATTATATGCCTTCCTATGCGGCGATGCTTGAGCAAAATGAAATAGCCTTGCAGCAGGCAGGACTGGGAGACACCATGGAGGTCATCCTGGTGAATGACAGTCCACAGACTGCAGTGAAGTTGCCGGGAATCTATAACGGCAGACCGAACTGGAAGATTGTGAAGAATGAGAAGAACCTAGGAATTCAGGGCTCTCGTGTTCACGGCCTACAGGAAGCCAGCGGCGATTACATTCTCTTCCTGGATCAGGATGATTCCCTGCGGGAAGATGCACTGGTACAGTTTGCGGCCAAGGCGAAGGAAGCTCCCTATAAGGTTATCGTGGCCAATGCCATCTTAGAGCAGGCCAACGGAGAAGCACTGTGGTATCGCAGCGACTACCATAAGAGCCTGATTGGGGATATGGATACCTATCTGGATATCGGTATTCAGATTATTTCTCCGGGACAGTGCGTGATTCCGCGGATGGTGATCCCGGATTACTGGTGTGACCATGTGTGCAAGGAGAATGGTGCGGATGATTATTATCTGTGGCTTCTCATGTTAGAGTCCGGTATCGGGTTCGAGTATCTGGATGAGCCGCTGTATCGCCATCGTTACACCGAGAAGAATCTGTCCGCAGATACGAGGGTAACAGACCGTTCCATTTATGATTTTGTCCAACTGCTTCAGGAACATCCGGATTTCCCACCGGAGTATATCTATCGTCTGAAGCGGATGATTGTATACAAAGCGAATTTCAGACAGAGCAACCTCTTACAGAAGGTGGGATTGTCTCTGAAAAATATAGACTTACTGATGAAGAATCTGCGATTCAAGCGCAAGACCAAGACCCCTTACGGGTTTAACAGATAGGAGTAATATGAGTCAGGTAGCGATTCTCCTGGCCACCTACAACGGGGCGGCCTATTTACGAGAATTATTGGACTCCCTGGAGAATCAGACGCAGGTGAATTTTCGAGTCTGGATCCACGATGATGGTTCTAGGGATGAGACAATTGACATTATAAATGAATACTGTAATCGAGCGCCGGACCGTTATACGCTGTTAGACGGGCCGACAGGGCTGGGTAGTAAGCGCAGCTTCCTCTATCTTTTGGAACAGGTGGAAGCAGATTATTACTTCTTCTGTGACCAGGATGACGTCTGGCTTCCGGATAAGGTGCAGACCTTGTTGGATGCGCTTTTGGAACATGCGCTGGGAGATAAGTGCCCGGTGGCTGCGTTCTGTGATATGAAAGTGGTGGATGAGAAGCTGCAGGTGTTATGTGATTCATTTTTGGATTACATGGGACGGAGCGGAACACAGACCCGCTTCTCTCAGATTCTCATCGATAATCCGGCAGCAGGTTGTTCCATGGCATTTAACCGCGCCTTGCGTGATCGATGCTTACCGCTTCCAAATGCGGACAACATTGAGATGCATGATGCCTGGGTGATGATGATGGCTGCGGTCTATGGCCGAGTCTGCTTCGTGCCGAATGCCCTGGTGTTGTATCGCCAGCATGCAGACAATGTGCTGGGAGCTGCGTCAGAGTCCCGGTTACAGAAAGTATGGCGAAATATCGATGGCCTCTTGTCCGGCTCGCTATCCAGACAAAAGCGCAACTTTTTCGCAACATCGAGACGCCTGGCAGCCGAGGTGCTGACAAGAGCAGACGTACCGGATGAGGTGCGAAGCGTCCTGGAAGGTTACCTGGAGCTGGAGCAGCATTCGCGCAGATACCGTATTCGTTTTTGTCGAGATAATCAGATCAATCGCGCACATCACAGTTTTTGGATGTGGCTTTGGATATAAGAAAGGAAGGAATATTTCATGAAGGAGTTAGCTAAGACCTACGATCCGAAGGGGTTGGAGGAACGCTTATACAAGAAATGGGAGGAGAATGGTTATTTTCACGCTGAGGTAGATCGCTCTAAGAAGCCGTTTACCATTGTGATGCCACCTCCAAACATTACCGGTCAGTTACATATGGGACATGCACTGGATAACACCATGCAGGATATCCTCATTCGTTTCAAGCGCATGCAGGGATATAACGCATTGTGGCAGCCGGGAACCGACCACGCAGCAATCGCTACTGAGGTTAAGGTAATCGGTGCTCTGAAGGAACAGGGCATTGATAAGGATGATTTGGGACGTGACGGATTCCTGGAGAAGTGCTGGGAATGGCGTAAGGAATACGGCGGACGTATCATCAACCAGTTGAAGAAGATGGGTTCTTCCGCAGACTGGGAGAGAGAACGCTTCACCATGGATGAAGGTTGCTCCGATGCCGTATTGGAAGTATTTATCAAGTTATACGAGAAAGGCTTAATCTACAAGGGTAGCCGTATTGTTAACTGGTGTCCGGTTTGTCAGACTTCCATCTCTGATGCAGAGGTTGAGCATGAGGACCAGGACGGATTTTTCTGGCACATCAATTATCCGGTTGTTGGTGAGGAAGGTCGCTTCGTTGAGATCGCTACCACCCGTCCGGAGACCCTCTTCGGTGATACTGCAGTTGCTGTTAATCCGGAGGATGAGCGTTACAAGGATATCATTGGTAAGACCTTGAAGTTGCCTTGCACCGACCGTGAGATTCCGGTAATCGCAGACAGCTATGTTGATAAGGAGTTCGGAACCGGCTGCGTGAAGATTACACCGGCCCATGACCCGAACGATTTCGAAGTTGGTAAGCGTCACAATCTCGAAGAGATTGTTGTTATCAACGACGATGCAACCATGAACGACAAGGCCGGCAAGTACGCAGGCATGGACCGTTATGAGTGCCGTAAGGCTTTGGTTGATGATTTGAAGGAGCAGGGCCTTCTGGTGAAGGTTGTTCCTCATCAGCACAACGTTGGTACCCACGATCGTTGCGGTACAACCGTTGAGCC
>JAGDAL010000016.1 GCA_017959525.1 Lachnospiraceae bacterium
CAGCTGCAGACGATACATCTGCAGCCTCATGTAACTTCAGCTTGAACAATTCTTCCGCGCCGAAAATGGAGAGGGTGAAAGCATCGATCAATTTCAACTGCGCTTTTTTCTCATCCAGCTTACCGGTTTTATCACGGCAATCTTCGATATTTTTGACAATTTCCTTAGGGGAGGAGAGGGCAGCTAGGATGGCCGCAGTCTTTTTTGCCTCCATGTCATATTCCGGCATCTCTTCTTTGATATTGTTCAAACCAAAAGCAATGTTTTGGTAAACTGTCATATTTGGCCACAGGGCGTAGTTCTGGAACAAAAATCCCACCTTACGCTTGTTCGGAGGAACGTTGATTCCCTGCGCACTGTCAAACACCACCTGGTCACCGATGGTGATACGTCCGCTGGTCGGAGTCTCCAAACCGGCAATCATACGAAGTGTTGTTGTTTTTCCACATCCACTCGGTCCCAAAAGGGTGATGAATGCGTTATCTTCAATATCTAAATCCAAATGATCAACGGCATAGAACTTGCCCCATCGTTTGGTCACATCTGTTAATTTAATCTCTGGCATAACGTTTTCCCTTTCTATCAACCACCGATACCTTCATCCAGGCTTGCTCCGGTAATCTTGTTTATCAACGTATTAAAAATCAAAATGGTAACAATCAAAATCAAATTGATTGCGCTGGAGAAGGCGTACAAGCCCATCTCGTCGAAGTAGTCCAACGTTGTGGAAAGGATGAATCCCTGCGTACACAACAGAAGGAACAAGGACAATTCTCTTAAGCAAGTCATAAACGGAAGCAAGAATCCGCTGATGATCGATGACTTTTGAATTGGAATAATGATGTTCACCATACGCTTCACCCAAGGGATGTCTTGGATGATAGCGGCCTCTTCAATCTCCCCGCTTAACTGAAGCATGGAGTTGAGTGCACTTCGGCTGGCGAACGGGATGTACTTTACCGTTCCAACGATAATTAAGAGGGCATAGGTATTAAACAAATTAATCTTGTCGTTGGAAAAGAGGATAAAGTACGCGGCACCAACTGCGAGGGATGGCATTAAGTATGGTAAGAATGCCATGTTGTTTACATAGTTGGCCCACTTGCTACGGCGGTTTTTGGAAACCGCATATCCAATCAATGTACCGATGGTTCCGGCAACCAGGGCACAGATGACGGCAACAAGCATCGTTCCTCCGAATGCATGCCAGATGGTCTTGTTGAACAAGATACCATGCTGTCCATACATGGCGCTGTCAGCATTGTTTCTGGAAATCCACCACTTGGTCGTCAGCATGCTGGCATCGTGATTATAGAGGAAGCTGTAATCTCCCGGATTCGGCAAAAATGTCTCAATTGCAAAGGAGATGATTGGGAAAATACTGGTAATGAAGGTCAGGAAAATCAGCACGATTGCAATCACGTGTTTTCCAACTTTTCCCAAGTTAATTTTAGAAATCTGACCGGATTTACCGGTTACAGTTGTATAACTCTTTCTACTCTTCAAGGACAACTGGTTCATTCCCAGAATCAAGATTCCAAAAATCATCATGATGATGGCAAGAATACTTGCTTCACCGGTGTACTTGGAATTCAAAGAAACATACTTGGTAGAAAGTGTGGTAAGTCCGAGGTAGTGTGGAACCGGGTAAGATCCCATGGCACTTCCGAATACCAACAGAATGGTGGACAGAATCGCCGGCTTTACCATCGGTAAGGTCACGCGGAACATAATCTTCCACTTCGGGGTATCCAGAATGGTCGCAGCCTCTTCCAGGTTGGCGTCCATGTTACGGAAAATACCGCCAATCATGATGTAGGCAAACGGCGCATAATGTAAGCCCAATACCACGGCACTTGGGAACAATCCCACGCACCACCACTTCGGAGCTAATATTCCAAACAAAGATGCAAGCAAACCATTGGATGTACCTGTGATTTGGTTGCTGTAAAAAAGGTGCTGCCATACAACTGCCAGAGTCCACTGCGGCATGATGTACGGAAAAATAAAGATAGAACTTAAATACTTGCGGCATTTCATGTTCGTTCTTGTCACTAAGAACGCCATTACACCACCGAATAAAATTGCAATCAAGCAAGTCAGTACGGCAAGTAATACCGTATTCAAAACAGGAGACCAAAGATTGGTCTTCGCAAGCGGACTCGTAAATAAGTCCACATAGTTTACCGGCGAATAACCGTCCGCCCTTCCGGTCAAAAATGCATCGATGGTTCCCGGATGTACTTTGAATGTATCCTGCACAATTGCTACGATCGGTGCAATTGTGGTGAACGTAAGAACCGTTCCAAACAGGAGCAGGATTACATTCTGGGGCTTAGAGAAAAACGTCCGTATTTTATTCAAAAAAACTTTTGATGAATTAATCTGTGTCTGCTCCATAATTTTCCCTTCAAATGAACCGGGCAGGCATAACACCTGCCCGGACAAACTCCTCTATTAATGAATTACTCTTCTTCTGCTGCATCCGCATACTTGGTAAGTAGCTCAATCCAGCTTCCGACGGTGAAGGAAACAGAAGAACAATACTCCGGATCCTCCAATACCAAACCACCGTCTGTGGTCCACCAGTCATATCCACGGTCATTCTTGCAATCGAATACGTTGTTTCCTTCTTCATCGTATCCGCCCTTGGAATGTCCATAGGTTGTTTCAATTGCCTTAGCAACTTCCGGATTGGAAGAATAACCTCCCATATCCTTGCCCCAAGCACTGAAGCCATCTTCTGTTGTTGTCATGTAAGCGATGAAAGCACATGCGGTCCATGGAAGTGGGCTATTGTCAGTTACGAACAAGTAATGGCAGTATCCGAATCCACCCATACCGGTGTAGCCATCCTGATAAGCTGCAACCTTGATGTTGTTTACGGATACACCTGCAGATTCCTCTACAGAACGAAGCTTGGAATATACCAATAATCCGGACTGATCGGTTGCGGAATCGGAAACCAAAGTGTTACAAATTGGGCCGTCATCGGTCTGCTCATTGTAGCTGCCAACCCATAACTTAATCCAAGCCAATGCATATTTGCCGTTCTCGCCAAGGCCAAGGCTGGCTGCTTCCGGCTCCATCTCCTTGATGACCGGATCAAAGTATTTCTTCTCGTCTGCGCTTAATGCATCATAAGCAGTCTTTAACTGAGCTGCATACTTATCTTCGGTTAACATATACAAGAAGTTCTTACCAACGACTTCGGAATCAATATCCATGAACAATGCATGCTCACCCTCTGCTACGAAATCCCAGCAGTTGTCATATTCCTTGGATCCGGTGCAGTTATACATGAATACCTTGTTCAAGGTCTGTAAGCTTAAGTATCCGTCTACCTCATCCGGTGTAGTTCCGTTGGCTTCTGCCCACTCCTTCGGAATGTAGGTGTCCAAAATTCCGGTCTGAACCATCTTAGACTCGATCTGGTTACCATCCTGAATCAAAGTCATTGCAAAGGTTCCTTCCGGCTTCAAAGAATCTGCAGTTAACTGCTCGAAAATCTTATTGTTCTTCGGCTGCTGCCAATCGTACTCCATGCTGTAGGATGGATCGATGGACTGAAGATACTCGATAAACAAAGGAAGTGCTGTCTTACCACGGCTGGAATTTCCAACGCCGTAGAAGGTCTTGCCGTTAGACTCTTCGATGGCCTTCTGAGCCAACTCTTCCAATGTCATGCCTTCTGCTTCTTTGATGATTTTCTCTGTCTCGGACAGATAAGCATCATCTTCTGCTTCTTCCACTGCTTCCCCATTCTCAGCGGCTGTCTTGGTGTCGGATGTAGAGGATCCACATCCAACAAGTGTGGTTACTGCCATGGTTGCGGCGAGTAACATGGATAATACTCTTTTTTTCATATTTCCCTCCTGAAATAAAAAATAATCCCCTGAACACCATCTCTGCTGTTCATGGGATTATTATAAAATTGATGGTTTTCCAACAAAACGGGACAAACCTGTTATTATTTTTAAAATTCGAAGATGTTATAAAAAACCTGTGCTAACGACTGCGGTCCTGATACTCAGACGGGGTACAGCCGATGATATTTTTGAAGGTCGTGGAAAAATACGCCAGGTCCTTATATCCCACTTCTTCCGCCACCTCGTAGACTTTCATACGGCAATCCTTCAGAAGCTTCATGGCTGCACGCATGCGAAAACGGGTAATGTAATTGTTTACCGTATAGTCCGTTTCTTTCTTGAACACGTGGGACAAATGCCCTTCGCTCATATGCAACGCCTCAGCAATATCGCGCAGACGCAGATTCTGCTCGCCATAGTGGCCTGCGATGTAATCCAACGCTTCCACCACGTACTTACTCTTGCCGGCACTTCCCAATGCTTTGGATGAGAGTACACTCTCTTCCATCTCTTCCTTGGCCTCCTGCTGGATTCCTTCTGCCCGGCCGATAATGGCAAGCACCGCCTGCTCCAAATCCCCGTCATGAAAAGGCTTCAACAGGTAGTCATTCGCGCCGTAACGAATCGCCTGCTGCGTATACTTAAAATCGCTAAATGCAGTAAGAAAAACAATCGGAACATCGTTCTTATCCTCTTCCCGCAGCACGCGTAACATCTCGATTCCATCCATATCCGGCATACGAATATCACACACAACCAAATCCGGATGAATCCGCCGAATGACCTCTAAGCCTTCGCGCCCGCTACCGGCTTCGCCCACGACGCTGCACCCCATATTTTTCCAATCGATTTCCAGCACGATGCCTTGTCGCACCAGCTTTTCATCGTCAATGACAACAACCTTATACATATCTCTATCCCTCTTTATTCCGTGGAAAAAACAACGTTACCAACGTACCGCCTTCTTCCCCCGGTCTCACAGATACCCCTGCGGTTTCGCCGTAGTACAGCTTCAGAATCTTTGCTATGCTGTCCAGTCCGATATGACGACGTCGTCCGACTTCCCGTTCCTTCGCCACCTCGCCACGGTTGATCCGCTCCATTTCCTCCTGCGGCATGCCACATCCATCATCGGACACTTCGATGTACAGCATCTCCGACTCATCATAGATATTCACAAAGATGTGACCGTGTTCTCTGCCCTTTAGGCCATGAATCAGCGCATTCTCTACCACCGGCTGGATAATCAGCTTCGGGATTTTGAAATACTCCAATTCCATAGGCACTTCCACATCGTAGCTGAAGGAATTCTCAAATCGAATCTGTTGGATTTTCATATAGGATTTCACCAGCTGCAACTCCTCCGCCAGTCGAATGAACCGGTCGCCGGAGATACTCGTCCGAAGAATATTCGCCAGATCCGAAGCCATATTTGCCAGCTCCGGCACGCTCTTCGCCTTTGCCACCCACTTCATGGTATCTAAGGTATTGTACAAAAAGTGTGGATTCAACTGTGCCTGCATTGCCGCAATGGTCACGTCATTGATTTCCTTCTGCTGGCGTACCTGAATCTCCATGTACTCCTTCAAATCTTCCGTCATACCGTCGAAGGTATCCGAGAGCATTCCGAATTCATCGTGTCTCGTAGAATGTACCCGCTCTTCCAGCTGTCCCTGACGGACTTTTTGCATCACGGATACCAACTCATAAACCGGCTTGGCCAGGTACTTACTCATGACACCGGACACCGCCATACACACAAGAACTGCCCCCAGCGTCAACACGCCAAGCACATGAATCAAAATCCTGGAGAACTCCCCGGTAAAAATATCACGCTCGCCCACTGCCACATAGAACGGATATCCATCCACCGACTGCAAATACGTAAAATAGGTATCCCCCTTCTGGCGTAACGGGCTACCGGAAAACACGCGACTGCGCAACTGTTCCACCATATCCGTCTGTCCCACATAGGACGAACAGTAGACCTTATTCCAGGTCTCATCCATAATGGCAAAACCACCGGCCGTCTGGTCTTCGCGAGCGATAAGCGTCTCAATATTCGCTCCCGTCATGCCCACCAGAAGATATCCAATCAGATTATCCTCCTCGTCCACAATTCCCCGAGCCGCCTGCAGGCAGACGTCTCCGTGTACATACCGGGACGCACGCGCTACAACCATATTGTCCGCATGTACGCCCGCCTCTTTTAGAATGCCCCAGTATACCGGAAGATCTCCGGAATTCCCTGCGGTGCGCGTGGTATATAAGCAATGTCCGTTCACATCGTATACTTCAAAAGTCGCATAATCGCGATAATTCCCGGTGGATCCATACAAGGTGGTATAGGCCTGATTCTTTTCCCAGGAATCATCCGTTGTAATTCCAACTCGGATGGCATCCTTCTGACTAAGAGTATCCAACAATGTATCCATGCCGGTCATGGTTTCTTCCAAGGTCGTGCTGATACTCTCTAAGTGGTTTGCAGCATCCTCCTCCATAGAGCGTTCCACACGGTTTTGGAATAGGCTCACTAGGCAAATACTGGATATCATAAGCGGCACCAGTGCTGCAATCACGAAGCATACCAGCAGTTCCCGTCGAAATGATGCTGTAATCATGGCTGCACCTCCTTTTCGGAAAATGCATCCTCAAAGTCTTTGAGAATCTCTTCTCTGGATTCCTGCGCCCAATCCATATCATAACGAATGGTGTTCACCGTCAAATCCGTCTTTAAATCATCCCGGATGCTGCGACGATATCCGTAATCCTGAATGAGGTTCTGTGCATCTTCGCATACGGTAAACTCCAGAAACAGTTTCGCATTCTCCATATGCTTGGCGCCTTTTACAATGGCTGTACCATCCGGCACTACCGCTGTGCCGTCCTTCGGATATACAATTCCGATATCCATGCCTTGATCTTCATATTTCTTCACTTCGTCTTCTGTTGTAATTCCAACTGCACGACTTCCGGAGATGACTTCATCCATGACTTCCGCAGAGCTCTTGCAGAGTTCTCCATTCAGGTTCCCGGCAAAGCGTTCCATCACTTCCGTTCGATCCTTCTGATCCTGGCATACGGACAACATGGTACAAAGGGCCGTATAGGCACTTCCGGAGTTCGCCGGATTCGCAAAGGCAATTTTTCCCTTCCACTTGCCTTCCAACAGCTCTGACCAACCTTGCGGTGTTCCCGCAGAGAATACCAGCTTTTTGTTATAGACAAAAACAATCGGGAACTCGGAAAACAAGGTGAAGCTGTCATCCGCCGGCGCATACTCGGATGTGATTTGCTCCCGGCATCTGACCTGATACGGTTCGAAGTAGGAAGTGTACGCATGAAGGGAATCCGCGCCTCCGCCAAAGACCACATCCGCCTCCGGTTTATCCGCCTCAGATGCAACCTTTTCTAAGATTTCATTACTTCCTGCTGCATAGACTTCCACCCAGATCCCGGTGCGATCCTCGAACTCCTGGATGAAGGGTTCATATATTTCTGCTTTGTGTGAGGTATAAACGACAAGCTTCTTCTCTTCCGGCAGCGGCTCTAAGGAAGGCTCCTGCTTCGCACCGCATCCGACAGATAAAATCGATATAGATAATAAGACGACAAGCGCCGTTCGAATTCTTTTCATAAGCATACTCCCCAAAACAACTATGCCATAGAGTATAAATCTCGTGCATCTTTTTCGCAAATACTAGTCGTATAATGAAATCGATTGGAGGCATCATCATGAACAAAGACTTAACCGTAGGAAATCCGTCCTCCGTCCTGTGGAAGTTCTGTCTTCCGCTCTTCGGCAGCGTGATTTTCCAGCAGCTCTATAACATCGCCGACAGCCTGGTTGCCGGCAAATTCATCAGCGAAGAAGCGCTGGCCGCTGTAGGCAACAGCTATGAAATCACACTGATCTTCATTGCCTTTGCTTTCGGATGCAACATCGGTTGTTCCGTTCTGGTCTCTCAATACTTCGGCGCCAAGGATTATTCCCGTATGAAAAGCACCATTAGCACCACCTTTATTTCCAGTGGCGTGCTGGTTGCGCTCCTCATCCTGTTTGGCACCCTCTGCTGTGGCAAGTTGTTACTACTGATCAACACGCCGGCAGAACTCTTAAGTGATTCCCAACTGTATTTGGATATTTATATCTGGGGACTTCCGTTCCTGTTTTTCTATAACATTGCCACCGGTATTTTCTCGGCGCTGGGCGATTCCAAGACACCGTTTATCTTCTTGGCTTTCTCCTCCACCGCCAATATCTTGGTGGACATCCTCTTCGTCAAGGGATTTGGTATGGGCGTTGCAGGCGTTGCCTGGGCCACCTTCCTCTGCCAGGGCATTAGCTGTATCCTCTCACTGATCGTTGTGTACCGCCGATTGGTCACCATCGAAAGCGGTGTTCGGGCCAAGCTTTTCTCCAAGAGCATTTTCTTAAAATTCCTTGGAATCGCTATCCCGAGTACCTTACAGCAGAGCTTCATCTCTGTAGGTAACATCATTATCCAGCGTGTCATCAACGGATTCGGAAGCGGCGTTATGGCCGGCTATGCTGCATCCGTCAAATTAAATAACATGGTCATCTCTTCCTACACCACCATCGGTAACGGAATCTCCAATTATTCTGCTCAGAACAACGGTGCCGGAAAATATGACCGCATCCACGACGGCTTCAAAGCCGGTATCAAGATGGTCTGGCTCATTTCCCTGCCGATTGTCCTGTTGTACTTCATCGCAGGCAAATACCTGCTGCTTCTCTTCCTTGAGGATCGCGGCGGCGTAGCCATGATGACCGGTATGACCTTCCTTCGCATCTTAAGCCCGTTCTACTTCGTGGTATCTGCGAAGCTGGTAGCAGACGGCATCCTACGTGGAACCGGCCGCATGAAGCAGTTCATGACCGCCACCTTTACGGATTTGATTCTGCGTGTGGTTCTGGCCATTGGCTTATCCCGCACAGCACTTGGAGCCACCGGAATCTGGTGTGCATGGCCGATTGGCTGGGCCATCGCCGCTGTCATGTCCGTTTACTTCTATAAGCACATTCGATTTGGGCAAAAAGAAAGCGCTACGTCTTAGGACCTAGCGCTTTTGCTTTTTACAAATTCAACTTATCAATAATCTTCGGTAACTCCTTGTCCACCTCTGCGTTGCTTAGCTGGCAGGTTCCTGCATTGGCATGACCGCCGCCGCCATAGGTCAGACACAGATCTCCGATGTTGTAATTCGAAGCCCGGTTAATGATGGACTTACCAATCATCACCGCCGTGTTCTGCTTCTGGAATCCCCAAGCTACATGCACAGACAGCTGAGCCTCCGGATACAAAGCATAAATCATGAAGCGGTTGCCCGCATAGATCACATCCTCATTCCGAAGATCCAACACTACAACCTTGCCTTCCACACGAGCCAAGCGCTGCAGCTGTTCCTTGAACTTCTCCTGCTGCTCAAAGTACAGATCCGTACGCTCTTTCACATCCGGAAGTTGCAACACTTCATCGATACTATGGTTCACACAATAGTCGATGAGTTCCATCATCAAATCATAATTGGAAATTCGAAAATCATGG
>JAGDAL010000114.1 GCA_017959525.1 Lachnospiraceae bacterium
AAGGGCTTAAAAAAGCCCTTTTTTCATTCTACTTTATCAAGGATCGTGCGAAGTTTTGTGGAATTTGTGGAATTTGTATACGGGAAAAAGATGAGATCCGCCCAGGAAAACCACCTGCGAATGGTTTTCATTTCGTATTCCCGCAGGTCGAGATGCAACTGGTGGATTTCCTTGGTGAATGGGGCGAAACGCTTTTGTATGTGCGTCATGATCGGAAGAGAACTTGCTCCAACCGTATCAATCATCAACATTTTCGGCGTTTCCCGACAGGTCATGCGCAGAGCATATTGCCCAAATGGGAAAAGAGAGGACATGTATGCTCCGCCATCAATTACGTAAAGTGCCATAGGTATACCTCCCTTCTATGAAATTGTACATTTATTATACAAGGGAAAAATCTATTACGAAATATGTTAAAACATGGGATTTCGTAGGAAAAAGTGCTATAGTAGGACATGGTGTATAGATATGCACAAAAGACCGAAAAAGGAGTACTTAAATGACTGAAGAACACGTGAAATTTCAAGACATGGAATATGTAAGACTCTCCCTGGATGAGATCAAGGAGCAGTTTGCAAAACATATTGAAGAGCTAAAGGCGGCCAAGACATTCGAAGAGGCCGATGCAGTATTTTTGAAGGACGATGCCTACAGCAATCATGTAACCACTATGACAGAGATTGCTACCATTCATCATTCCATCGATACCCGGGATGCTTACTGGGAGGCTGAGAAGGATTACTGGAACGAAGTGATGCCACAGTTGGAGGAAGTTTCCAACGAATGGAAAAAGACCTTGATGGAAGGACCGTTCGCAGAGGACTTTACGAATAAGTACGGCGACGTGATTTTCCGTAATGCGAAGCTGTCCATTCGAAGCTTCAAGCCGGAGTTGGTACCGTTGATGCAGGAAGCTAATAAGCTTGTCACAGAGTATGAGAAGCTCTTGGCATCCGCACAGATTCCGTTCGAGGGCAAGGTGTATACCATTTCCCAGATGAGCCCATTCAAGACCGATGCGGATGATGCCCGTCGTCTGGCTGCTTGGAAGGCAGAAGGACAGTGGTATAAGGATAACCAGGACAAGCTGGATGAACTCTATGACAAACTGGTAAAGAACCGTGATGCACAGGGCAAGGCTCTTGGCTACGAGAATTATATTCCGCTGGGCTATGATCGTATGTGGCGTAATTGCTATGACAAGAACGATGTTGAGAAGTTCCGTGCCGCAGTTGTAAAATACCTGGTTCCGGTAGCAGATTCCATCTACCGTGAGCAGGCAAAGCGCCTGGGCAAAGAGTATCCGATGAGCTTTGCAGACAATGCACTGGAGTTCCGCTCCGGTAATCCACGTCCACAGGGCAATCCGGATGATATCTTAGCAGCCGCTAAGAAGTTCTATCGTGCCCTCTCTCCGGAAACCGGCGAATTTTTCGACCGTATGTTAGAGCAGAACCTGTTGGATGTATTATCCAAGGAAGGCAAGGAAGGCGGCGGATACTGTACCGGTATTCCAAACTACGGTGTTCCGTTTATTTTTGCCAACTTCAACGGCACCCAGGGTGATGTGGAAGTGGTCACCCATGAGGCAGGACACGCATTTGCTTATTATATGAACCGTAAGAGACCACAGGAGTTGGTATGGCCGGGAATGGAGGCATGTGAAGTACACTCCATGTCCATGGAATTTTTGGCTTGGCCATGGGAAGAGGAGTTCTTCGGTGCGGATACCCGTAAGTTCCGTTACAGCCATTTGACCGGCGCCCTGACCTTCATTCCATACGGTACCATGGTGGATCATTTCCAGCACAGCGTATATGAGAATCCACAGTGGACCCCAAGACAGCGCCACGACGAGTGGAAGAGACTGCTTGGTATCTACATGCCATGGCAGAAGCTGGATGGGGATATTCCATTCTATAGTGAGGGCGAAGGCTGGCAGAGACAGCATCACATCTACTCCATGCCGTTTTACTATATTGATTACTGCCTGGCACAGACCGTTGCTCTGGAGATTTGGGAGTTACAGGAAGAAGACCAGAAGAATGCATTCAAGCACTACATGGACTACACCTTGCAGGGTGGAAGCCGCGTATTTACAGAGCTTGTGAAGAATGCAGATTTGGTTAGCCCATTTGACGAAGCCTGCTTAAAGGGCGTTTGCGAGCGTGCGAAGGCATGGCTGGATAATTATGATTTAGAAGGAATTCTATAATGAAGAAAGACCATTTAAAAGATGTTCGATTGAACGCCAACAATCAATATGAATACATGGGTGAGATTTACACCTGGGAGATGGATAAGAATATCTGTCGCCGCATGGTGTTGTCGGTCGTGGTGGGAGCCGCATTCGAAATTGTCTGCGGCTTCATCCCGAATTCCGGGGCCGACGGTCATCCATGGGT
>JAGDAL010000115.1 GCA_017959525.1 Lachnospiraceae bacterium
CCAAGTTGGCTAGCATATATTGTTGTAAATCCAACACTTCAGATTCGGTGAATCCATGACTCTTGGTAATGATGCAAGCCGGAATCTCACCCTCCGCATGACGGGTTTCATCGGAGAAGGTAACATAGGCCATCTTCTGACCGTCCCGCTCACAGATGGCAGACACGTTTAAAGACAGCTCTTCGGATGCATTCGGTTCTTTGGATGAATCAATGGTAAAATCTTCCATAGCAAGACCTCCCTTTACTCTAACAATTATATCATATCTGACACTTTCCCTTACAGGTGCGATAGGCTACAATAGAAGTAAGTAGCACAGATACTTTTGGGGAGTTATGTATGGATTGGGAAAAGGAATTGGACCAAATTGCATATGAGTTGTGCGAACAGAAGAAGTATGCGGATGCGGCGAAGTATGCCAAGGAGTATATTCGCGTTACGATTCCGCAGGAGCTGTACGACTTGGTGGAACACGGTGGTGGCAAGGAAGCTTTTGCGCAGTTGTCACAGATGTATCCGGCGGATATTTTGGAACGTTTACTGGGTGGTGTGGCAACGCTGGACGACTTTTTTGCAATTCCTACCGCAGACTTATTTGTCTTGATGCAGGGAGAGTCTTTTTTACTTCCGGATTCCAATGGCAAAATCGAATATATTCATCTCATGCGACGGATGCGATTTGAGCCGGAGACTTACCAGAACTTCGTCGAGGAGGAAGTGTATCGTCTGTATCGAAACATGAAGCATGAGGATAGATAGGAGTTTCATGAGTAGCACAGAGCAACAATACCAGAAGATGACCCAGACGCCCATAGGACGTTTGATTATTACACTTTCCATACCGACAATCATTTCCATGTTGATTACGAACATCTACAACGTCGTAGACACCGCCTTTGTGGGACGGCTCGGAACCTCAGCCAGCGGTGCGGTCGGCGTTGTCTTTGGTTTTATGGCCATTATTCAGGCCTTCGGATTTATGTTTGGACAGGGTGGCGGTAGCATTGTTTCCCGACTGCTTGGCAATCGCCAGATTGAACGGGCAACCGCAACAGCCTCCACGGCATTCTTTTGTTCCTTGTGTATGGGAACTTTGATTTCCGTATTTGGATTTGTAACCTTGGATTCTTTGATTGTGTGGCTTGGCAGCACGCCAACCATTGCGCCTTACGCCAAGGCTTACATCGTGTATATCCTGGTGGCTGCACCGTTTATGACCACCAGTTTTACCTTGAATAACCTGTTGCGTTATGAGGGCAAGGCCGCTCTTGGTATGATTGGCCTTCTTGCCGGTAGCATCCTTAATATTGCCGGCGATTATGTGTTTATGTTCGGCTTGCATATGGGCATTGCCGGCGCAGGACTATCTACCTGCTTAAGCCAGATCATTAGCTGGAGCATTTTGCTGTCTATGTTTTTGCGGGAGAAGACCACCTCTCGGATTCGCCTCTCTTGCGCCAAGTTCCGGCAGCAGATGTTAGCGGACATCGCTTTAACCGGATTGCCGAGTTTGTTGCGTCAGATGTTAAATAGCGTTACCACCATTCTATTGAATGTTTTGGCTGCATATTATGGCGACCAGGC
>JAGDAL010000003.1 GCA_017959525.1 Lachnospiraceae bacterium
GCATCTGTGTCAGGGACGCCGCGTATTCCTAGGCAAGAACCTCTACTCTAAGGGAGCCTGCTATGCGGGAGCCATTAAGGACGGTACGAGAGATTGGCCGTTTATCTACATTGGCGATAACGAGTGGAAGCTGAATCTGTCTCTGAAGGTATCGGACCAGAATGAGATGAAGTTTTTAAACCTGGTCAATGCCGGAGACAACTGGTACGAAAGCCACGGAGAGTGCGAAGTCATTCTGGAAGGTTCTCCGGAGATTGAAATCTGGGTGCAGCGCTTAGACAATCGCCAGTCCCGGGTGGAAGTATTGGAACTTACAGATCTGCCGAAGCGGGAGAGTCGTATGACACGCCTTCGCATCAGTGCCAAGGCCAGCAGTGATAAGCAGATATTAATTGAGATTAAGGACTTGGGATTCGGAGAGTTGGCTCCGGCCAGCAACAAGACCTGGAGTCACACCGTAACGATTATTTAGAGAAAGGAGGTCACATGGGAGAATTAATTCTGTGCAAGAAGCCGATTGCGGCAACGCCTTATTTTATCGATGAATTATCTTTGAATATCTATTCCTTAGAGGAATTGAGCTATTACATTTCTCACAATGTGTACCTTCTGAATTCCTCTTTTGCCAATATGGATTTGTGTCGTTGGATCGGAAAAGATTTGGACATGAAGGATTTGCAGTTGGAATTGGAACATTTGCTCCAGGAGAATACACCACTGCATATCTTTGTGGGCCATATTTTAACGGCCTGCGGCTACTTAACCGCCAGCGAGATTAAGCAGGTGATGGATGTCATCGCAACCTTCGAGAATAAATCCGAAGCGGAATGTAAGAAAATCCGCGGCGACCGTTTGATGGAAAAACAACGTTTGGTGGATGCCATCTATGAGTATGAGAATATTTTAGATAGCGACCTGGCGATGGATAAGCAGTTGGAAGGCAATATCCATCATAATTTAGGTACCGCTTACAGCCGATTGTTCTTCTTCCGAGAGGCAGCGGCTTGCTTCGAGAAAGCCTATATGGCTAATCACAACAGCGGTTCCTTAAGAAGTCTGTTATACGCCTATTTATGTGGCGGCGATACGGACGGCTTCGAACATGCAGTGACCCGTTTTAACGTGATGGAGCAGGATGTGGCGACGGTTCGTTCGGCGGTGGATGAAGTGTTGCATTCCAATGCCGTTACGGATTTTTCCGATATGGTAAACCAGATGCGGGTGGATTATCGGGAACCGTTTGCTTATATGGAGCAATTGCAGCGCATCGTCAGTGAATGGAAACAGGATTACAACCGTTTGTGTAAGATCTAGAGGGGACAGTGACCATGTTTTTTAGTCGTAAGAAGAAAAAAGAATCGGAGTTGGATGCGGCATTTGCCAAGGTCTACGAAGAGATTCGCGGCATTGACGATTGGGACAACCCGAAGAAGTTAGAGCATTATATTCTCGATTCCTGTGAGCAGATTATTGCAACCACCAAGGAAATCGAGGCACAGAAGACCGAGTACCGGATTATCACGGATTATTTGAAGGATATTCAGACCTTACAGAATCTGCCGGAGAAGCAGAAGAAGGAGCTGCAGTCCTGTGCCAAGACCATTGAGGATTTGACCCGTTCCAAGCAGAACTACCTGAAGCGGGAGCCGATGATTTCCGATGAGCAGTATACCTTGATGGAAGCCAACGAAGAGATTCTTCCTTCCGCCATTTCCCAGATGCAGGAGAACGAACGGTATCAGGCAGCGGTGGAGAAGGACATGCACTATCTGGAGTCCGAGAAGAATCGTTTGGAGATGGAATACGATGAGTTAAACCGCACCAAGAAGTGGTTCCGGATTTTGGCCATTCTATCCATGGCGGTTTTCGTTGCTTTTTTGATGGTGGGATTTTTCCTGCAGAATGATTTGCCGTTTGATGTGGGCATTGTGTATATGTTCATGTTTTTGATTGGTGCATTGATTGCCATGCTTCTGATGCTTGGCATGAATCACAATCAGCGGGTAAAGCGCAAAACCGTACGGAAGCTCAACGATACCATAGGCCTTTTGAACGTGGTGCGTATGAAGTATGCCAATGTGACCCGTGCCATTCGCTATGAGCAGGAACGCTATCACATCCAGAATTCCCATGAGCTCAACTACGTCTGGGAGTGTTACAATACCACCGTCGAGTCACAGATGCAGTTTGATGCGGACAATTCGGATTTGGAGTATTTTTACAAGATTTATATTCGCCTGTTAGAGGCTATTGACCTCTATGACCGGAAGATTTGGTTGAAACAGATTCGGGCGTTGATTCATCCTGAAGATATGCAGAATGTAAACCACAATTTAGTAGAGCGTCGTGCCAAGGTACGTGCCAGAATTCAGGAAAATACCAAGGCGGTCAAGAGCGAGCGTGACGAAATCGACCATTTGATGAAGGAGCACAATTACTATGTTCCGGAAATCATACAAATCATTTCTTCGGTTGACAAATTGTGTGGACTTAAGGCATGATAGATTAGTTGTAAAACAATGGTTTTGTATAAATTTTTAAATATAAGGAGCAGTTAGAACATGAAGGTTAGAACCAGATTCGCACCAAGTCCTACCGGCAGAATGCACGTCGGTAACTTAAGAACAGCGTTATATGCTTACTTGATTGCGAAACACGAAGACGGAGATTATATCTTAAGAATTGAGGATACCGACC
>JAGDAL010000116.1 GCA_017959525.1 Lachnospiraceae bacterium
CGTGCTCTGCCTGGGACAATAAATCCGTAGCTACAAATCTTGGATTTGCGGTCTCATCTGCTAAGACCAAGATCTCGCTTGGGCCGGCAATGGAATCGATGCTCACATGTCCGAAGACTGCCTTTTTTGCCAAAGCAACATAGATATTACCAGGACCTACAATCTTATCGACCTTTGGAATGCTCTTGGTTCCGAATGCCATAGCCGCAATGGCCTGAGCACCGCCGACCTTGAAAATCTTATCGGCTCCTGCTTCTTTGGCTGCAACAAGGGTGGAGGCATAGACTTTGCCGTTGGCATCACATGGGGTGCACATATAGATGTTGTCGACACCTGCCACTTTTGCAGGGACGATATTCATAAGCACGGAAGAAGGATATACCGCCTTGCCGCCCGGTACGTACACACCCACATTCTCTAATGCAGTCACCTTCTGGCCTAGGATAATGCCATCCTTGCTATCAAACCAGCTGTTTTGTAACTGCTTCGCATGGTAGTCACGAATATTCACAAGTGCTTTGCGAATCACGTCCAATAGCTCCGGAGATACTTCCTGATATGCTTCTTCGATTTCTGCATCCGTTACCGCAATCGTCTCTTCCGTAATGGTAGCGCCATCGAACTGCTTGGTGTAAGCAAATACGGCTTCGTCTCCATTGGCACGGACATTCTCAATAACGTCTGCTACAACGGATTCGTACTGGGTGTAATTGGTTGGGCTGCGCTTTAATAAGCGGCTTAATAATTCATCTATGGTATCTTTATTAACGTCAAGTATTCTCATGTCTTTTTTCCTTTATTCTTCCGTAACTTTTTTCAGTAAGCGAATGATTTCCGTAATTCGCTCGTTTTCCATTTTCATGCTCACCTGGTTAACCACCATGCGGGCGGACAACTGGCACACTTCCTCTAATACCACCAAACCGTTCTCCCGTAAGGTGCTGACGGTTTCTACGATATCGCAGATCACTTCGGATAAGCCTACAATCGGAGCCAACTCAATGGAGCCGTTTAACTTGATGATCTCCACCGTCTGATGCTTCTTGTTATAGAAATAATCCTTGGCAATCTTCGGATACTTGGTAGCCACGCGGATCAGTTCCTGGTGCTCTAAGAGCGGTTTTGCGGATTCCGGTCCGCAGACGCACATGCGACATTTTCCAAAGCCAAGATCTAATACTTCGAAGATGTTGCGGGCTTCCTCAAGGATGGTATCCTCGCCCACGATTCCGATGTCCGCAGCGCCATATTCTACATAGGTTGGCACATCCGGTCCCTTGGCCAAGAAGAAACGCACCTTCTTCTCTTCGTTGACGAAGATGAGCTTGCGGGTGTTCTTATCCTTCATTTCCTCACATGGCATGCCGATTTTTTCAAAATAGGCCATGGCCTTATCCGCTAAGCGGCCCTTGCCAAGAGCGATGGTTAAGTACCGTACACCGTCAGAGGTCTTGGTATCCACAGCCTGGGAATTGAGCGCTTCCATCAAATCATCCACGGAAATGGCAAATCCGATAGCTGCCGCATCCTTGCCAAAGTAGGATAACAGCTTATCGTAACGACCACCTTTGGCGATCGGTTCTCCGGTACCGAAGGCATATCCGGAAAAAATGATGCCGGTGTAGTAGGTGTAATTACTGATTAACCCAAGCTCATAGGAAACAAAGCTATTCACCTTGCACTCAATAAGCTTCTCGTCTAACTTCCGTAAGTACTCCAATGCATCCGCAATGATTGGATAGTTGGATGCCATCTTCGAGTAACCGTCCCAATCACTTGGGGAGGAATACATGGAAGATAACAATCCAAAGAGCTCGGTCAAATCCTCGGAGAGGTTCTGCTTGGAAATATACTCTTCCAATCCGAAGCTGTTCTTATTGTTAATCAAATCCCGGATATCCGCCTCTGCTTCCTCATCAAATCCGGCCGCATCCATCAGTCCGCGGAACACATCGGAATGACCGATGCTAATCTGGAAATTGGTAAGGCCCGACGCCTGCAGGGATTTTACCAGCATCTCAATCATCTCGCTGTCGGAATCTAAGGAATTATCTCCAATGAGCTCCGCACCAAGCTGGGTGTTTTCCTTGAGACGACCCTGATAGCTGGAGTTATTGATGAATACATTACCATTGTAGGTCAGTCGAATGGTACCTCCCACATTGGTAAAATACTTGGCTGCCGTACGTGCAATGGCCGGAGTAAAATCCGGACGAAGAACCAGGGTATTACCTTCACGGTCAAAGAACTTATAGAGGTCCTTGGACGGCGTGGTTCCAATCTCCTGGCTAAAGATATCAAAGTATTCGAATGTCGGAGTCTGAATCGGAATATAGCCTCTTTGATCCAGCACCTGATTCATCTGATCAATAACGCCAAGCTTCTTCCGGTACTCTCCGTCATAGATATCACGAACACCTTCCGGGGTGTGTAATAGTCGATTCATAGCCTGCTCCTTTAATGCTTTATTTTGATAAAGTACTAATGTAATAAATTATCTGCATTATATATAATTCGTTTTCCTATGTCAAGGAATCCCTTTGCTGCAAATCTTTGGACAGGTAATCAAGGTATGGAATGAAGTAACCTTTCTGGGCTTCGAAAAAATACTCCGGGTCCAATTCCTCCATACGGAAGCTTTTGCGTCCGCCGGTTTTGGCCCGATTCCAGAAGGTCACCGCCTCGTCAAATCGTAAATAGTAATATAAGTTTTTATGGGAATAATAAAGTAAAAAAAATGCAATCCCCCGCTGGATTTCGAAATCCTCCATGAACTTCATCTGATGCTCATGAATGTTCTGCATCGGAAAGGTATCCTTATCACATTCCTTAGCATCGAAGCAGACCGGAATCCCCTGTACCGCGCCAATATAGTCGACGGTACTCTTCTTCTCGAAGTAAGCCAGCGTAATGTGTCTGGAACGCTGGTCAATTTCAATGGGCGTAATTGGCGTTGGGATTTTTTGAATCAACGCCAATTCCTGCTCCTGATATATTGCATTGGTTTGATTGATGTAGTTTTCCAGTTCGGAACCGCGAAGTCCGCGGCTGTTCCATGTTGCCATAACCCCTCCGATGAGCAATTAGAATAGTTTTGAAAATTCTTCCGGATCCTTGGCGGTGCAATCAATGCCGCCCGGAAGCTGAATACGGTATGCGTGCAGCATCTGTCTGCGTACGCCGTGGCTGTCCCTGTAACGTCGATTCATCTCGGCATCACCGTATTTTATGTCTCCAAGAACCGGATGTCCTAAATAGGCCATATGGGCACGAATCTGGTGGGTACGACCGGTTAAAAGGTCCACTTCCAATAAGGTCAGATCCTCTCCCACCCGGATCGGACGAAAACGGGTGCGAATCAGCTTGCTGCCCGGATGCTCTACCTGATGAATGCGAACGGTATTAGACGATGGATCTTTGGTAAGATACGCTTCCATGGTCGCTTCCTCTTCAATGCGTCCACAGACCACACAGTGATAGGTCTTCTTGGCATCACGGCTACGTAATACCTCTGATAGGAACTGTGCACCGGCTAAGTTCTTGCCGGCCAATACCAAACCGGTGGTGTTACGATCCAATCGGTTGGCCACGGATGGCTTAAACATACCAAAACGGGTGGCACTTAGCTTATGATTGGCAATCAGATAGCTCAGTAACTCATCATTCAAAGAGATATCTTCCGGCTTCGCCTTCTGTGTCAGAATCCCTGCCGGCTTATTGAGAACAATCAGGTCCTCGTTCTTAAACACCACATCAATATGCGGATACGACTGCTTTGCAAGGCGCTCGTACATAGGATCTGCGGCAACGTTGCCTTGCATGGTCGCAAAGGTCTCATCGGA
>JAGDAL010000117.1 GCA_017959525.1 Lachnospiraceae bacterium
CCACCGTATCCTCTAAGTGCTTCTCATACCGAAACTTGGTCACCTGCTTGATTATATAACTTAACGCCGCCAGTACCACAATCACAGAAACAATAATGATAATGACTCTTCGCTCCGGCTTCCCCATAGATGTTGTCCTCCTTTTGTTGGATTTCCACTAGACACACTTTTTGTGATTACATGTCCCATTATAACACCGGCCACAAAGAAAAGGATTAAATTCTGCCATCCCCAAAAATAAATGTGCGGTTATTTCAGTTGATATGTTTCCATGGTTACGGTCTGATTGTCCTGCAAAATCAATACCGTGTAATGGGTTCCGGCCACAGTGCCGTCCGAGTCCATTCCGGCGTATGTTGGAACTCCAACATCATAACCGGCCACGCTTAAGCTTCCGCTACCGGTCTCGTTACTCCAGGAGAAGTCGCCATCTGCCGTACACTTATATTCTTCGGTACTTACTAACTTGCAGTGTTCCTTCAGGTAAGCAGCAACATCTTCCTCCGAGCGGGATTCGATTTGTTTTTCAAAGTCTACAACTTCCGTATCCCAACCTTCCGTATCGTTGACAACTTCCGCATCTCCATTTTCTCTAGCTAAGCGAACCGCATCAAGATAAGCAGCAACAGCTTCTTCATCCCCTTTATCCGGATCCAACGGCAGGGAAAACAGTGCGTTGGTACCCTCATATCCGGGAGTTTTCTTATACTCTCCGGATTCATCCATTTCATAGGCTTGGGATTCATCCCCAAACTGATCGACCACGCCAATCTGTACGCCTCGGGTTGCGAAAATCGCAAGATTGTCACATTCCAACAATTCGTAGGTCACACCGTCCTTTTGAAACCAATGCAATCCGGCATCCAAATCCGCCAATGTAACTTCGCTCCAATCCACGCCATGGATAAGTGGCGAAACAGTTAACCCGTCTTCCATTGGTGCTCCGTCTTTTCTTGCAATGGCAAGTGCCGCATAGGACCGATCTGCCCGGATGTCTGATCGATTTGTTTCATCTACACATAACTCCAGGTCTTTACCACTTACCATGCCAAGCAGGGTGATTACGTAATCCCCGCTCTGCTGGGTTTCATCGATGCAAATTGCTGATTCCGATGCAAATGCCTTCGCCAGTGCATCCGTCTCGCCCACTTGTGATGCAATCTCTGACGGGTGCAAATAATGGCTATAGGCATATGCGCCCGTTCCACCTATGAGCAGTACACATCCAACGGCAGCCGCTGCCACCAATCCTCGTCCGTTTCTCGTATGTTTTTTCATGTCCATTCTCCTCATTAGCTGACGATTCAGATGTTCGGACGGCTCGTCGGAAGGTGCCAACGATTCATATAACAGTTCCTCCAGTTTACTCATCACAAAACTCCTCCAATGCTACTGCCAGAATATCTCTTGCATGTTTTAGACGGCTTTTTACCGTTCCCTCCGGAATGCGAAGCATGGTTGCAATCTGTTTCACCGGCACATTCTCCATGTAGTGAAGCAGAACCACTACTCGCATTTTTTCCGGAAGTTTGGCCACGGCCTCTTGGACTTGCTGCTGCCGTTCTTTTACAAGAATTGCCTCATCGGTGTGGTCTTTCGCCTCGGCTAATAATGCGTCATCATAGGATGTCTCCGGCGCGATGCCCATCCGTCTGGCGTATTTTCGCTTCATATTGGTCCATACATGCACGGCCACGGATAATAAATACGCCTTCGGTTCCTCTATTTTTACCAGGGTGCGTCGTCGGTTCACTGCAACTAAAAATGTTTCTTGATAGAGGTCATCCGCAATATCCCGATTCCCCGTCAGATGCACGCAGAAAGAATATATATCCTTGCCATATTCCGTTATAAGCTGTTCTAAATCTTTGTTCGTCATTGTCCTTGTTGTCTTATCCTGCTACTGATCAGCGCCTTACACTAACATAATGTCGTAAGAATGGATGCGGTTCATTTTGGTAAGCAAAAAATGAAAGCGGTGAGGAAATCTCACCGCTGTTTCTATGCTAATTTTTTATAATATGCCTGCTTGCATGCATACATACGCTGGTCTGCCAGCTTCACAAGAGACACAACGGAATCCTTCTCCCCCTTATTGGCAACACCGTAAGAAATGGTAAATCCTCCAATATACTTGCCCTTCCAGGCTGCAGCCTTCTCTTCCAACAGCTCTACACATGCGGCCATTCCATCCTTCGCGCCGTGATGAATCACGCAGAATTCATCACCACCGATGCGATACAGA
>JAGDAL010000118.1 GCA_017959525.1 Lachnospiraceae bacterium
CTGGGTACCCGGATCGAAGCGACGCATGGAATCCACATCATCTCCCCAGAACTCCACACGCAGCGGCATGTCTTCCGTTAACGGGAACACATCCAAGATGCCTCCGCGTACCGCAAACTGGCCCCAGCCTTCCACGCTGGATACCTGCTCGTAACCGAAGTTTACCAGGCGATGACGCAGTTCATTCAAGTCCACACTGGACTCCGGCGTCAGACGCACCACGCTCTCCAAGAAGGCTTCCTGGGCAGGAATGCGGTTCATCAGCGCTTCTACCGTCGTAATGAAGGTTCCGTGATCCTGTGTGGTCAGTGCCTTCAGCGCACGAATCCGATCTCTGGTCAGCTCGTTGCTGTGAATATCCGACTGATAGAAAAGCATATCCTTCGCCGGATAATAGACGCAATCCTCCTCATAGAACTGGTACTCTTCATAGATGGCACGAGCTTTTTGCTCATCCTCTGCCACCACCAGCTTCCAAGGATAATCGTGTCCGATTCCATAGATCACATGCGCCTTACCGATTTCGATACAACCGGTCAGCTCATACAGTTGTCCTTTTTTTGCCAGGGCATCCCGCAGCATCTCAATATCTGCTAAATCCCCGAATGGTTCCAAAAACGCTTGCATAAATCCTCACCGTTCTTAGTTGAACTTGTTCATGGCTGCTTCCGTATCCCCTGTAATCATCAGCTCCACTGCATCTGCTGCATGCTCAAGCGCTTCCTCTAAGGACTTGCGCTCGTCCCGCTTCAGATGTCCCAACACGTGGTTAATCATATCGCCACCGGTTGGCAGAATTCCCACACCGATGCGCACCCGCTGGAATCCTTCCGTTCCGCAGCGTGCAATGATACTCTTTAATCCGTTATGTCCGCCGGCACTACCCTTCTTGCGGATACGAATACGACCGGCATCCAAGGTTACATCGTCGGATAATACAATCAACTCCTCATTCGAATCTACCTTATAGTAATTTACCAACTCTACTAAGGAGTCTCCACTGTTGTTCATGAAGGTCTGCGGCTTTACCAGAAGGACCTTCTGTCCCTTGATGTTGCCCTGTCCTACCAGCGCCTGCTTCTCAATCTTTTTCACCGTAATGCCATGGCGCTTTGCAATCACATCAATGGCATCAAATCCCGCATTGTGACGGGTATGGCGATATTTCAATCCCGGATTTCCCAGGCCTGCAATAATATACATACATCTTCCTCTTTCTATGATAATAAACATGACGAAAGCCCCGCTTTTTCCGAAGCGAGGTTATTTGCGTCTATCTTATCATCCTTTCCGGCAAAAGAAAAGGCTCCTACCCACCCGGGGTAAGAGCCCAAAAAACTACATTTTTCGAAATTTATGCCTCTGACGGAGGAGCCAATAATTCCTTCTCATAGCGCTCTAAAATAATACGCTGCAGTTCCTCTCTGGTGGAGGACTTAATTGGATGAGCCACGTCCTTGAATTCTCCGTCACTGGTCTTGCGGCTAGGCATTGCAATGAAAAGTCCCTTCTCGCCTTCGATGATCTTAATATCATGTACTACAAATTCTTCATCGATGGTAATGGACACCACTGCCTTCATCTTTCCACCATTTTCAATTTTACGTACGCGAATGTCTGTTATTTTCATTTTGTGTACCCCTTTTGCTGATTACTCCCTACGAATCAGCCCCTGTTGCTGTAGTTTTTAAATGCCGTAACGATTATTGTTCTCGGATACGATGCGAATCTCGCCGTCTCCGATGTAGGTTGTATCGGAAAGTAGTGTCTCGTTGCTTTCCACGATGCAATTCTCTACCCTAACATTATCTCCAATATAAGCACCGTTCATAATAATAGAGTTCTTAATCACGCTGTTATTACCAACGAATACCTTTTTAAACAATACGGAATTCTCAACCCTACTGTTGATGATACTACCGGATCCAATCAAGGAGTTATGTACGTCGCTGCCCTGATTGAACTTCGCAGGCGGAAGGTCGTATGCCTTGGAATAAATCTTTGGCTCCTCGCGGAAAAAGAAGTTCCGCACCTCCGGCTTCAAGAAGTCCATATTGGTGTTGTAGTATGCCTCCACGGTTGCGATATTGCTCCAGTAGGTGTCAATCATATAACCGTAGATCTTCTTCATACCTTTATAGCGTACCAGAATGTCCGTTACGAAATTGTAGCGGCCTTCCTGATTGCACTGCTCTAACAACTCAATCAGCTTACGACGTCGAATGATGTAGACGCCGGTGGATACGATGTTGGAATGTGCTACCATCGGCTTCTCTTATAAGTCTAAGAGCAATCCGTCCTCGTCCAACTTCACCGTACCGTAACGGGTCAAGTCATCGCCTTCCGGAGCCTTGGCAC
>JAGDAL010000004.1 GCA_017959525.1 Lachnospiraceae bacterium
CCTTCTCTGCGATGCCCTGAACCTGAGCAACCATGCCGCTTAACTGCTCTGCGGTATCATTAGCAATCTGGATACCTTCTTCTACGCTCTTCAAAGAAGCACTGATCAGTTCTGCCGTATCCTGTGCAGCTTCGGAGGTCTGTCCGGCAAGCTTGGATACTTCACCTGCAACAACGGCAAATCCTCTACCGGCTTCACCGGCACGGGCGGCCTCAATAGAAGCATTCAAGGACAACAGGTTGGTCTCTTCGGCAATCTCGTTGATGGTATCCAAAATCTTGGAGATTTCCTGAGAGGATGTAGAGATTGCATCCATTGCATTTACAACATCCGCCATACGCTTGTTGCCTTCCACGATGTTGTTGGCAACCACTTCTACTTCCTTGGAAATCGTTGTAGCATCACTGGAGTTGCTGGAAATCTGTGTGGTAATATGTCCAACGGTAACGGACAAGTCATCCACAATACCGGCCTGGGTGGTACAGGATTCCGCTAAGTTCTGTCCGGCACCTGCAATCTGGTTCGCACCTTCCGATACCATGTTGGAAACATCCATAATCTCTGTCATGGACTCGGAAATCTGCTGTGAGAAGGTCTCAATGGCATTCTGGATATCCTGGAAATCACCATCGTAAGAACGGCCAAATTCAATATTGAAATTGCCACCGGCCATGGTCGCCATTTTTTCCTGAATATCATCAATGTAGTAAACCAGGGAATCAACCGCTTTCCGCAGCTGCTTTACTACCTGGCCGATTTCGTTCTCGCCGTCATAATCAATATCTACGTGAACATTGCCTTCTGCAATTTCTTCGGTTGCCTTAATTAAGACATTCAAATCATTACCAATCAAAGCAATCAACTCATTGCAACGCTTTCTGCTTAATACAATAAGCACTACCAGAGCTACGATTAAACCAATGACGGTAACACCGATGATAATCAAAATCGTACGGTACTTCACTGCTGCGGCCTGCTCTGCCAAGGTACCACACTCATCTAAGGTATCTGCCAAAGCTTCTGATGCATCATTTAGAGTGGAATTATAGTATTCCAATGCACCGGCGATATCACCGGCTTCTACCAAAGCAAGCATCTCAAACGAAGCGTCTTCAAAACCTGTCCATGTAGAAGTTAATCGTGATCCAAGATCTGCATTATTTAAGTTCTTGGAAATGGTTCCGAAATACCCCTCAATCTTCGGAAAACGTCCCTCTAGGTCCTCCTTCTGAGCTGCCGTTACATCCGCATTGTCCGAAGCAACAGCAAACAATAATCGCTTGTTGATGGTCTGTACATCTTTACGAATTTCCATCTGATACTGTTCTGTTACGAACTGTACGTTATAGAAACTGTAGATGTTCGTAAAGATGATTCCCAGGAAAATAGCAATCAGGATGGACATGATTACAAACAGATTCATGGTAAATCCTGAAAAACTGTTCAGCTGGGCAGCAATCGTACGACTATTGCTGTTGGTTGGTTTGGTCTTCTTGCTCATTGCTCTACCTCCTATAAATAAAAGCTTGCCAAGCATTTGCGCAAACAGTGTTCCAATACGACCGACAATATATGCAATTTACATGTATTATTTTACCACATTTCTAGCATTTTTGTTAATTATCTGAAAATAATTTCTTTTTGGATACGATTCCATACGTGGCGTTTGTTGGCACTCCACTGTGGAGCAATCAAAATCTTCTTGTCTCCGTCACCGGTTAAGCGATGAATCACAACATGCTCCGGAATGATGGCCAGGCACTTTTTTAGAAGATCCAGATACGCATCCTCTGTCATGACCTCGAACTTGCCTGCAGCATAGTCAGTCGCTAAGTCCGTTCCTTCCAATACATGTAAAAGTTGTAACTTGATGCCCTGTACCCCACTGTCACAGACGTAGCGCACACTGGCTAGCATGTCCTCGACAGATTCTCCCGGAAGGCCTAAAATCACATGCACAATGGTCTCAATCCCCCGCTGTTGCAAGGCATTTACCGCCGCATCATAGACAGATAAATCATAACCTCTTCTAATATAAGAAGCACTTCGCTCGTGGATGGTCTGCAACCCCAGCTCCACCCAAACCGGTTTCTTCTTATTTAACTCCTGTAGTAAATCCAACACATCCTCCGGAAGACAATCCGGTCGTGTTGCAACAGATATCGCCACCACATCCGGATGATCCATGGCTTCGGTAAAAAGAGACCGTAGCTTCTCTACCGGACCATAGGTCCCCGTATAAGCCTGAAAATAGGCGATGTACTTGCCATCCTTAATCTTCTTTGCAACCAACTGCTTTCCGGCCTCAATCTGTTCAGTCACGGACACGGCAGGATTCCCGGCAAATTCACCACTACCCCCGGCAGAACAAAAAATGCACCCTCCGGTATCGATCTTCCCGTCCCGGTTCGGGCAGGTAAATCCACCATTCAATGCAATCTTATAGACCTTACAACCGAAGGTCTCTTTCAAATAATCACTCAGTAACTTAGACAACTTAAATCCTCTCATCCAACACAGCTTTACTATTTAAAAGCTGCGCTAATA
>JAGDAL010000119.1 GCA_017959525.1 Lachnospiraceae bacterium
AATTTGCGTTGGATTGCTTGCTGTTATCGTAGGTGTTTTTGCCTGGCAAAGTTATTTGCACAGCTATACCTACTATATGCATCGGGCAGAATCCTTTGAAGCCGAGAAACAATACGCTGATGCGAAGAAGTACTACGCCATGGCGATTGAGAACAATGAGACGGTGGAAGCGGATTTGGCCTATGGCCGTGTTGCCTATCGTATGGGTGATTACGAAAACGCCGAGGCCTATTTGTTATCGGTGGTGGATGCAGATTCCTCCAATACAGAGGCATTCGAACTTCTGTGCAAGATATACGAGGCAGAACGTGATTTTACTTCCTTAGAGAATCTTGCAGTTTTATCAGAAAATCCGGATGTGCTTGCGATTGTGGACGCTGCGCTGATTTTTCCTCCTTCCTTTTCTGTGGAGGGCGGCTCCTTTGATGATGATTTCATCTTATATTTGTCTGCTCCTAAGGGCAGCGAGATTTATTATTCCTTAGACGGTTCCGATCCGGATGAAGGCCTCTTGTATGACGAAGAAGAAGGCATTCTGTTAACGGACGGAAGTACCCGTGTGCGGGCGGTTTGCAAGAACGACGCCGGCAAGTTCGGATTTGAAGCGGAAGAAGTCTATAAGATTACGTATAAGGCTCCGGATTATCCGGAAGTTACGCCGAGTAACGGCACCTTCAATGAAGAAACCTTTATTACCATTACTTCTTCCAACGAAGAAGACCGCATTTATTATACTTGGGACGGAAGCACACCAACGGTGGAATCCAGCCTGTATACCGAACCGATTCCGGTTCCTGCGGGCAATAATATTTTATCCATAATTGTCATCAACCGACACGATTTGATCAGTGAAGTGTTGCAGTGCAATTATGTGTACAAACCTTGATTATATGAAGATTAGCATTATTTGTGTCGGAAAATTAAAAGAATCCTATTTTCGGGATGCCATTGCAGAGTACTCCAAGCGATTGTCCAAGTACACGACCTTAGAGATTATCGAAGTGGCGGACGAGAAGACTTCCGAGAACTCCTCTGAGCGGGAAATCGCATTGATTCAGGAGAAGGAAGGCAAGCGGATTCTATCCCATATCAAAGAAGGACAGCTTTGCATCGCCCTTGCTATCAAAGGCAAGATGATGGATTCCGTAGCATTTTCGGATTACATTGCAAAGCGTATGGAAGAAGGCAAAAGCCAGATCACCTTTATTATCGGCGGATCCTTAGGCTTAAGCGACGAAGTATTACGGCGCTGTAAGTATTCCATTAGTTTTTCCCAGATGACATTCCCACATCAGTTGATGCGTGTCATTCTTCTTGAGCAAATATATCGTGGATTTCGTATTTTGAACCACGAACCATATCATAAATAGGAGGTTAGTTCTATGATTCGAATGGTAGACTTAATCGAAAAAAAGAAAATGGGGGAAGCATTGTCCACAGAGGAAATCCAGTGGATGATTGACGGATATACCAAGGGTGACATTCCGGATTACCAGATGTCTGCAATGTGTATGGCCATTTACTTCCAGGGCATGACCATGGAGGAGACCATTACGCTGACCATGGCTATGAGAGATTCCGGTGATGTCTTAGACTTAAGCGGCATCAGCGGTGTGAAGGTAGATAAGCATTCCACCGGCGGTGTAGGTGACAAGACCACCATGGCCCTTGGACCAATCATTGCATCCTTGGGTGTTCCGGTTGCAAAGATGTCCGGAAGAGGTTTGGGACATACCGGTGGCACAATCGATAAGTTGGAGTGTTTCCCGGGCTTTACTACAGCATTGTCTGAGGAAACCTTTAAGAACAACGTGAACACTATTCAGATTGCAGTTGCCGGACAGACAGCGAACTTAGCACCGGCAGATAAGAAGTTGTATGCGATTCGTGATACCACCGCTTGTGTGAATCAGAAGTCTTTGATTGCCAGCAGTATTATGAGTAAGAAGCTTGCTTCCGGCAGTGATGCCATTGTCTTAGATGTAAAGGTAGGCAACGGTGCATTCATGGAGAATGCGGATGATGCCAAGGCGTTAGCACAGATTATGGTAGATATCGGTAAGGGTGCCGGCAAGCAGACGCATGCATTGATTACCAATATGGAGCAGCCGCTAGGCTATGCCGTTGGTAACAGCGTAGAAGTCTTAGAAGCCATTCATACCTTACAGGGCAATGGTCCGGAGGATTTTAAGGAAGTGGTATTTGCTCTTGGTAAGCACATGTTAATGTTGGCCGGCAAGGCATCTTCCGAGGCGGAAGCAGTTGCAATGATGGAAGAGACCATTGCAAACGGCAATGCACTGAAGAAGTTGCATCAGTTTGTCGAGGCTCAGGGTGGCGATGCAAGCTACGTAGACGATCCTTCCAAGTTGCCATTGGCAGAAGTGGTTGTAGAAGTGGAAGCACCACAGGATGGTTACGTATCCAAGTTAGAGGCACGTCCAATCGGTCATGCTTCCATGCTGCTTGGCGGCGGTCGTGCCACCAAGGAAAGCGATATTGACTTGGCAGTGGGCTGCATTCTTCATAAGAAAATCGGTGATGCGGTAAAGGCCGGCGAGTCTTTGTGCACCGTATACGCTAGAAACGAAGAGAGCGCTAAGGCTGCAGTAGCGGAGATCTTAGGAGCATACGAATTCTCTGATGCATTCGTAGAAAAGCCGAAGATGATTTACGCAGAATTATCCTAGGAGCAAGTGAGGCCAGACCATGAGTGACGCGGAACTAATGTTGGATATTCCAACCGACCATCAATCCAACATTTTTGGACAGTTTGATCGTAACATTAAGAAAATTGAACAGGTATTATCCGTACAGGTAACGGCCCGTGGTGACGGCTTAAAAGTCAGTGGTCCCAAGAAGGAGGTAAACGCCTGCAAGGATATTCTCTTGGAACTATATGAATTATCGAAAAGGGGAAATGAGATTACGGAACAGAATGTAAACTATGCGATTTCTTTGAAGGAATCCATTCAAAATCA
>JAGDAL010000120.1 GCA_017959525.1 Lachnospiraceae bacterium
CCACACCTTCCTTGGCTGCCTCTACCGCCTTGGTCAGTGCGGTTACCGCATCCGCTCCGCCATCCACAGCTGCATTGTAAGCTTCCTGCGCCGGAATCAGCGCATCCAACATGGTCTTTTCCCCTTTGACTGCCTTGCCGCGCATCTGGATTCCGCCGATGACTGCTTCAAAGATGGCCTTGCCGTCTTCTAAAGTCACTTCTGTTTTGCCAGCCACTACACCTGCTGCCTTCATATATGCAGTGCCGTACAGCGGTCCGCTGGCGCCACCTACCTTAGAAAGCAAGGTCATACCCACTTTCTTTAGTACCACGCCTAAATCTGTTTCATCCTGTGGAATTGCCGCTAAGACTTCGGTAAAGCCCCTTGCCATGTTCACACCATGGTCTGCATCACCGATTTCGCGGTCCAGATCCGTCAAAAAGTCCTTGTTTTCGATAATTGCATTGCCAATGCAAGCGATGCAATCGTAGATTTTGGATGCCATTTCCCCCTATGCCTCCTGTTATAAAATTTATGCAAATAGAATAAAATTGACGGAGAATTTATATTATCCTCCGTCAATTATTATAATATTCTAGTTTCCTAAGGTCAACGGAATAACCACGCCTCTTATGCTTCTGCCAGACGCAAACGTTCTACCACAGAGGTTTTCATCGTGTTATGGTAGATGGTTGCCGCAATAGCAACGGTTACTAAGAGCATCACCGGTGCAACCCAGAGGACTGGGGTTAGGGTAAAGTGATGGGTGAAATACCACATCTCGCTGCCATAAGCCTTCACCAGCGTAAAGGAAGCAATGGTGCTAAGTATAGCCCCGGCAACTACGGACATAAGCGCATAGATCAACCCCTCAAAGCAGATGCTCTGACGCTGCAACTTCTTGGTCATACCTACGGCCTCTAACATGGCAAGTTCTAAGCGACGAGCCAAGATGGAGGTTACCATGATATTTACCATGTTTAGAATTCCAATCAATGCCAATACTACGGTCAGTAAGCCTCCAACCACACGGAAGATCTGAACGAACTCCGCAAATTCCTGCTTATAAGTTGCGCGGGACGTATAGGTTAAAGCCGGCTCCTCCGTGGTGGTGTAATTTGCCATCCATGCTTCAATAGCATCCTCATATGCCGGATCCACGTCCACAAGACAACGCATGGCGGTACGTTCTCCGCAGAAGTCCATGAACTCTCCGGTCGGAAAGATATAGTTAATGTCCACATCCTGAAAGTTTTGGATGCGAATGGCAAAGGGAAGAATGACTGTAGCCATCACTTCGTAGTCCCGCTTTTCACCATCTCTGTTTTCAATGGTAATCGTTTCCCCCGGCTGGCAATATGCCATCGGTTTCAGGGAAATATCATTTTCGGATACCAGTACATAGTTTCCCGTAGCGAACTTCTCGGCATTGAAATCTCCGTGAATTTCCAATGTATCAATCGCATATGGATCCATTCCGTAGATTTTTGCGAGGGTGGCATGCATTTCGTCTAACGTTACCGCTTCCCCGGATTCATCGCCAATCATAGTTCCATAACGAAAATCCGAATACACGTCCGGATTATCCAGGAAGCGTTCCTTAAATCTCGCCCAATCACGATCATTCAAATATTGCGGTACGTCGTCTTCCGCATATACATTACCAACCTGAAGGACGCCCTTTTGCTTCTGCAATTCCTCTAAGAAGGTATCTGTGATGCCATCATAACTCTGATCAAAAATGGCCGGATTATCGGTAAGAGCATCTGCAACCGAGAAGTCATTGGCAATAAACTGACCCACGTACTTATCCTCATCGAATCCGTGAATTAGCGTGTAGACACTGTTTAATATCACAAGAGACAGTGCTAGGGATAACACCATAAAAAAGCATCGCTTCGGATCACGGAAAACGTTACGAAGAGCGAATCGCATCGGTGAAAAGGTATTGGAGTGCTTCTTTGCCTTCTTTTTATTACCCGCATTCTCAGTAAATCGAAGAGCTTCGATTGGCGATACCTTGGAGGCAATCTTTGTTGCTTTTCCAACAGATACGCGAACGGTTAGATAAGAAATCAACGCAGATAATAAGAATACCCACCACTTCAATTCCACATGGGTATCGGTGGTGCTGGAGAATACCAGATTTTTCATTACCACCGGAAGGAGGATGGCTCCTACACCGGCACCACAAAGCATACCAATCAGGATGCCCGGGATGGCATGGTAGATGGACTGCCACTTCACTACACGTTTTAACTGCTTACCACTGCATCCTACGGTCTTCAGCAAACCATAGGTACGAATATCCGTATACACGTTGATACGATACACGTTATTGATGATTAAGTATCCGGAAAAGAAAATAGTAAGCAGCATCATAAAAACCATGAGCATGGTAGTATAGTCCATGGTATTGGCTCCAAATGCCCAGTTAATGCCCACATTCACATTCTCCGGCAAGTGATCTCGCTCCATGGTCTTAGCAAGCTGATAGCGAAGTCCTAGGGGCATGTAGTAGTCTACATCTGCATCAATATAGCCTGGGATAACGCCGGGGCTCTCCAAATCATAGTAGGACTCCTTTGGAGTTGGGGCGTTGCTTTCCTGAAATGCCTTGGAAACCAGAGCAATCTGTGCCATGGAAATACGGTCTCCGGTGTAGATACCGCAGACGGTAAAGGTATAATTCGCCTTCTCTCCGTTGGCACCAATGACAAGGTCCAACTTGGTTCCCAGATACTGTTCATAGGTATCCGGTGTATCGATATCATAACCGAAGGCCTGCAGGAACAAATGGCTCACTGCGATTTCATCTTCCGCCTCAGGAAGGTGTCCCACCTCAGGGGTGGAAAATCCTTTTTCCGCAGCCATATCATCGTTGTACCAGACTTCGGTACGAAGCTTTCTTAGCTCATCATTTGTTGCATCTCCAACATAGATGCGTTCATAGACGCCGTTTAACTTCTCATCAGCCGCCAGGCGGTTATACTCTTCTTCAGTCAGATATTTAAAGGCCGCATCTGCTGTTCCGCCGGACTGTCTAGCGTTGGATTCATTAAACTTTGTAATGATGCTTCCGCCTACGATAAAAAGTGCGGTAAACAAGAACGTGCACAACGCAATGGAAGCAATCACAATGGCGCTCTTCTTGGGGTTGGCCAGC
>JAGDAL010000121.1 GCA_017959525.1 Lachnospiraceae bacterium
GGTATCTTGCTACGGTGAGCTCTTGTTTATTTTTGCTTGTTATCGCCGGAGGTATTGGATTTGTGTGTGGCGTTTGCATCCTTCCGGTTCTGCAAAAAGTGCATGGAGCCTCCGGCAAAGTTTTTATCGATGACCATGGAGAAGAGGTTTCGCTCCTCTCGAGGCATCAGTGCAGCCTGCAGTTCGTTGAGATTGTTGGCAATCTTATTGTTGCAGTCCTTGCAGTATTTGCCGGTGGTAATCATACTGCCGCAGCGCTGGCAAGTCAGCTTGATGGCAGAGCCCGGCGTCACTTCGATGCGCTGGTCTCTTAGCCACTTCATAATCTGCTTGTGGGAAACACCGAACATCTCCCAGAGCTTGGCTTCCGTGGTGCCTGGATTGGTCCACAGGTAGTCTTTGACTTTGCGAAGCAAGGTCTCTTCATCCTGGCGACAATTCGGGCACAAGCTGTACTTATCTAACAGGTCTTCAAATATTTTTCCACATTGGGTACAAGATTTTAGCATAGGCAAATCCCTCTAGTTTCTTCTCCTACTTGTATTGTAGCATATTTGCGCGCGATGCGAGGGAAAAACGTGTAGTGGAACAAAATCTTGACAGATGTACATGCGAATGGTACTCTATCAGTGTACTAGTGAGACTAATACAGTTAAAACAGAAATGTTGCAGAATAGGATGCTAGGAACTACACGGAAAGGAGGACGAAGCATGGCCATTATTGACTACCAGGATGGAAGACCGATCTACGAGCAGATTGTAGAATACTATAAGCATTTGATTTTGATAGGCGCTTTGGATGAGGATGCACAGATGCCATCCGTGCGTAACTTAGCCATGGAATTGTCCACAAATCCCAATACTGTACAGAAGGCATTTATGGAGTTGGAGCGACAGGGGTTTATCTACACAGTGAAGGGACGCGGAAATTTCGTTAAGAATAATCAGTCTCTGAAGCAGGAACGACAGGAGGAGCTTACCGACCAGTTGGTGGAGCTGCTGCAGGAGGCAAAGCGTCTAGATATGGATTTGGATGCACTTGTAACACGTGCATTAGAAAGGACGGGAAAATGATAGAGATTAGCAATGTCAGTAAGTCCTACGGGACGCATATGGCAGTGAAGAATCTTTCTCTACGCATGCAGGAACACGAAGTGTTCGGTATGGTTGGTACCAACGGTGCCGGTAAGACCACACTGCTTCGTATGATGTGCGGCGTTTTGACACCGGATGAGGGAGAGGTTCGTATAGATGACCAGATAGTAACGGATAATCCAATTGCCAAGGGCAAGCTTTTTTTTATTCCGGATGATCCATACTATTTTCCAAACAGCACGCCATTGGAGATGGGTGAGTACTACGCCAGTGTGTATCCGGAGTTTGATATGCAACGGTTTTTACATTTGCTTACCAACTTCCAGCTGGATAAGAAGCGTAAGATTTCCGGTTTCTCCAAGGGTATGAAGAAGCAGTTGGCCATTATCATCGGTATTTCCAGCCGAACCAAGTATCTCTTCTGTGATGAGACTTTCGATGGTTTGGATCCGGTCATGCGTCAGGCAACGAAGAGTCTGTTTGCAAAAGATATGGAAGAACGCGGCTTGACCCCGATTCTGACTTCCCACAATTTACGTGAGTTAGAAGATATTTGTGACCATGTGGGTCTGTTACATCAGGGTGGTGCGCTTCTGTCCAAGGATATTAACGACATGAAGTTAAGCATCCAGAAGGTGCAGGTGGTTTTTACCGACGAAGAACAGCAGCAGAAGTTCGAGAAGTTGTGTGACGTGCTGATTCATAAGCAGCAGGGCAAGCTTCATATCTATACCGTACGTAAGAGCCGTGCGGAGTTAGAGATGATTATGGGTGGTATTTCCAACATTTTCTGTGAGATGTTGCCACTGACCCTGGAAGAAATCTTTATTAGTGAAACGGAGGTGGTAGGCTATGACATCCGCAAAATCATCCTTGCCTAATTCCAATCGCAGATTGTTGAATCCACAGATTCAGATGATGAAGCATCGCCTCTGGGTTATTGCTTTTACGGTAATGGGAGCCATTGCCTACTATGTTATCGGCGGTCTGTTGTATCTGTCCAGACAGAAGCAGTATATTGCCGATTTGATGCAGAATATGCGAACCATGGGAGATACGGTTGCTACAGCTCCCGGTATGGCAGATTATGTTCGTCATTTTTACGGATTTTGCAGCCTGGCCTTTCCAATTGTTGCTGTGTTGGCAATTGTGATGGGACTCGAGGGCTTTGCATATATTCACAAGATGCAGACCATGGATTTCTTTGAATCCCAGCCGCTGAAGAGAAGTGCACGTTTTGTAAGAATTTACTGGAACGGGTTCCGCATTTTCTTATCCATCTGGACCCTTGCAACCGGTGTCGGTATTGCAATCGGTGCCATGTATGGCGGCATGAGTGGTCCGGTTCTGGTAGAGATTCTGTTGGAATTCCTACGTTTGATTATTCTGTTTTTTGGTGTATATAATATTTCCATTTTGGCTGCAGCCATTAGCAAAAATGCGGTAGTATCCGCGCTGATGACAGCTATCCTGCTGGGAACAGAAGCGGCTTATCGTGGCTTCGTTGAGGAACTTCGCCAGGCTTATTTTTCGACCTATTACTATTACAGTGGTTTGTCTATGTTCCAAAAGGCAAAGGTTTGGCTTACTTCTCCGCTGGCCAATTATTTGAGCGGACGTGAAGTGGCGGCAGAGTTACAGCGAACGGCAGTAACCGATTGGAAGATGCTATGGTCTTGCTTGCATGGATTCTGGTATACCGAAGTTGCAAGCCTTGTAATCGGCTGTGTATTCCTGCTTTTGGCGTATGCGGCATTTAGTCATCGCAAGACAGAGAGCGTTGGCCAGGGACTGGTTTATCGTTGGATGGAAGGTGCTACCAAGCTGTTGATTGCTATTCCACTCGGTGCTGTCTGTGGTTTGATTATGGATGCCACATTCAATCAGGTGTATAAACGCATCGGAGTTTTGACTGTGGTGATGATTATTCTGGTCATTGTATGTTTTAGCATGATTACCGAGTGTATTTGCAACGGTAGCATTAAGGCTTGTTTTAAGCGTGCATGGCAGATTCCTGTGGCATTGGTATTATCCTTTGCATTTTTCCTGGTATTCCGTATGGATATTTTCGGATACGATCGTTATGTTCCGAAGGAAAGCCAGATTCGAGATGCGGTCTTCTTTGACTCATCCAATCAGCAGTATTATGCGGATTACCGGATGTATTCCTATTATGATCCTTTCGGCTTCTATGCTGGTGGCGATATGTCCGTGGATAATTACATGGAAGAGAATATGCGTCTGACCGATATCGATGCAGCGATTCAAATTGCCCGTCTGGGTATGAAGGAACGTAGCGAGGAGATGCATAGCGACAATTTATCCGGCTCCTATAATGCAGTAATCATGTTCCATATGAAGGATGGTTCTCTGGTAGCCAGAAATATTTCCATTCCAAAGGATGTGGATGAAGAGCTGATGAATCGTCTGGTTGGCAGCGATGAGTATCGTTCGGCCGTATATCGTTTGGACACCATCCGGGATGCGGTTGCTTTTGATGCGGCACATTTTCATGCAGAGTATAACTACGGACTGGGTTCCAATGAAATCGATAGCAAAGAATCTGTGATTAACGGTTTGCTGGATGCCTACGAAAAAGACTTGCGTAGCCTGAATTTTTCTAAGTTGAAGAATAAGCATGCGATTGGTTCATTAAGTATTTACACGGAGAATGAGTACTCCTTGAGCGTTGCTTATCCGGTATATGCGGATTTTGCCAATACCATTGCTTTCTTAGAAGAGCAGAGTGTATATCATAGTTCTGAGATTCCGACAGAGATTCTTACTCAGGTGAACATCTACGGTGGATTCCAGGATGGAGACACCTACTACTCCGGTGATTTGTACTACTCTGAACCTGAGATTATGGAGAAGCTTGCTTCTAAGGCATATCCGGACTGCGAACATGACTGGAAGCCCTACGGTGGAGAGGCCTATTTGGCCGTCAGTCTGTACGGAGATTACGGCGATGA
>JAGDAL010000122.1 GCA_017959525.1 Lachnospiraceae bacterium
AATCGAAAAGATGGTAGACCTCATGGTAAAGAGGGGCAACATTTCCGATAAGGAGACTTATCTGAAGGGTGTATTTGCTCGTGAGGAGGAATCAACCACAGGAATCGGCGAAGGTATCGCTATTCCACATTGCAAGTCTGACGCTGTTAAGGCACCTGGTCTTGCAGCAATGGTTCTGAAGAACGGCGTTGATTATGACGCTTTGGACGGTGCGCCGGTAGATTTGATTTTCTTAATCGCAGCACCAAACACCGAGGACAACGTTCACTTGGAAGTGTTAAGCCGTTTGTCTATGTTATTGATGGACCCAAGCTTCACTGAGTCTTTGAAGAATGCGAAGACTCCGGAAGAGTTCTTAACCATCATTGACAATGCAGAGGCTGCCCGCGAAGCTGAAGAAGCTGCTAAGAACGGTGCAACAAATAACGGCGGATACGATGTATTGGCTGTAACCGCATGCCCAACCGGTATTGCTCACACCTATATGGCTGCTGAGAACTTAGAGAAGGCAGGCAAGAATCTTGGTGTTAAGATCAAGGTTGAGACCCGTGGATCCGGCGGTGCAAAGAACGTTTTAACAGATGAAGAAATCCGCAATGCAAAGGCAATTATCGTAGCAGCAGATACCAAGGTTCCGGTTGACCGTTTCGACGGCAAGAAGGTGCTTCAGGTAAAGGTTGCTGACGGAATCAATAAGTCCGAAGAGCTGGTGAAGAAGGCTGCAGCAGGTGATGCGAATGTTTTCCATGCAACCGGCAAAGAGGCTGCAAACGAAGATAAGGGTAGTGCAGGACACCAGGCATACAAACATTTGATGAGTGGTGTATCTCACATGTTGCCTTTTGTCATCGGTGGTGGTATTCTAATCGCATTGGCATTCTTGGTAGATACCCTTTGCGGACTTGGTGCAACTGCCGGCGGTAACTTCGGTAGCGCAACTCCACTTTCCGCATTCCTTAAGTATGTCGGAGGCCTTGGCATGGGACTGATGGTTCCTGTATTGGCCGGATATATTGCATATTCCATTGCAGATCGTCCTGGTCTTGCAGTTGGTTTTGCAGGTGGTTTATTAGCTTCCAACGGTAACGCTGCTCTTGCAGGTTATATTGATACATGGACCTCTTTGGGTACCAACAACGGCGCATTCAGCCAGTTCATCGCAAAGTTCGCTTTTGCAGGTGAAGGTGTAAACACCGTTTCCGGTTTCCTTGGTGGTATTGTTATCGGTTTCCTTGCAGGTTACATCGTACTGTGGTTAGAGCGCATCACTGAGAATCTTCCGGATTCCCTGAACGGAATTCGCCCGACTTTGATTTACCCACTTTGCGGTACCTTCATCGTTGGTGTGTTGATGTGCTTCATCTTCAACCCGGTCATCGGATTGATTAATACCGCTTTATCCGCAGGCTTACTTGCAATCTATCACTCCGGAATGATCTGGTTACTCGGATTGTTACTTGGAGCAATGATGGCAATCGACATGGGTGGCCCAATCAACAAGGCTGCTTACGTATTCGGTACCGGAATGCTTTCTCTGGCTCTTGAACAGCCGGATGTTGCTACCGCAGCATACATTTCCATGGCAGCAGTTATGGTTGGTGGTATGGTTCCTCCAATCGGTATTGCTCTTGCATGTAAGGTATTCCCTAAGAAGTTCACCGCTGCTGAGCGTTCTTCTTGGGTTTCCAACATCGTTATGGGCTGCTCTTTCATCACCGAAGGTGCAATCCCATTCGCAGCTGCAGATCCTGGACATGTAATTCCTGCAACTATGGCAGGTGCAGGCGTAGCTGGACTTTTGTCCGCAGTATTTGGTTGTACATTGATGGCTCCACATGGTGGACTCTTCGTATTTGCAACCGTTGGCAAGCCGGTGCTTTACATCGTAGCTTGGCTCATTGGTTCCCTTGTAACCATGTTCTTATTAGGTATTTTGAAAAAAGATGCAGAATAGAAACTGAAATGATATAATGTTAATTGGCAAAAGGGACAGTTAGCAATCGGGGCGATAGCTGTTCTTGTGGGAAAACTTTTATTAGAAGGAGTACAACATGAAAGAATTTAATTATGTTATCACTGATCCGGAAGGAATCCATGCAAGACCAGCAGGCCTTTTTGTAAAGGCTGCAGCTGCTTTCCCTTGCAACGTTACCATTGGTAAGGATGGCAAGGATGTAGATGCTAAGCGTATTCTTGGCGTTATGAGTTTGGGCGTTAAGCAGGGAATGGAAGTTACCATTAAGTGCGATGGCGACCAGGAGGAAGAGGCTGCTGCTGAGCTTGAGAAATTCCTGAAAGAGAACCTTTAATTTTTAGAGGTGTGTCTATGGAATTAACAGGTAAGAGTGTTTTCGGAGGGATTGCCATTGGCAATCTCTCCCTTTATCGTAAAAATGACAATGCTGTTAAGCGTGTGAAGGTTGAGGATCCGGAGGTTGAAATCAACCGCTTCGAAGAGGCTAAGGAGACTGCGAAAGCGCAGCTCGGTCAGTTATATGACAAGGCCATGAAGGAAGTGGGCGAGGCCAATGCTGCGGTTTTTGAGGTTCATCAGATGATGCTTGACGACTTGGATTACATCGAGTCTGTTCAGAACATGATTCGTTCCCAGGGCATCAATGCAGAGTTTGCTGTAGCAACCACCGGAGATAACTTCTCTGAGATGTTCGCAGCGATGGATGATGATTACATGAAGGCGCGTGCAGCAGACGTCAAGGATATTTCCAACCGCGTGGTTTCCGTGTTGCAGGGCGGCGACCAGGATGGTTTCAAGAGCGATGAGCCGGTGATTATTATCGCAGAGGATCTGGCTCCGTCAGAGACTGTTCAGTTGGATAAGTCCAAGGTATTGTCATTCGTAACCCGTGGAGGATCTACTAATTCTCACACGGCTATTTTGGCACGTACCATGAACATTCCGGCATTGATTGGTGTTGATTTTGATGATGCCATCGATGGTAAGTTCGCAATCGTTGACGGTTTTGCCGGCAAGTTGATTGTGGAGCCGGAAGAAGCTGTTTTGGCTGAGTATCGCAAGAAGCAGGAGGAGGAGCGCGAGAAGCTTCGTCTGTTGCAGGAATTAAAGGGTAAAGAGAACGTTACTTTGGATGGAACCAAGGTCAATCTCTATGCGAACATTGGCGTTGTGAAGGATGTTATGGATGTGCTGAAGAACGACGCAGGCGGAATTGGTTTGTTCCGTAGTGAGTTCTTATATTTAGAGTCCAGTGATTATCCTTCCGAGGAGGCGCAGTTCAAGGCATATCGTACCGTAGCAGAGA
>JAGDAL010000123.1 GCA_017959525.1 Lachnospiraceae bacterium
AAGCCCAATTCGGTGTCGTCACTTCGTAAGTTACAATGCCGTGGTTGGTGTTACTTGCTACCGAGAAGGACGGTGTCACAAACCATAGTGGTGTATGCAGCAAGAAAATGACTGCAATCACCAAGGCAATTCGTTGGATAAACAACTGATTCATCCGATACTGATGATACTCCTCTAAGGCATCCAAAGGAAGATTATTCGGCTCAATTCCTGCCTCAAAAAACAAATATTCCAATAGCTGCCCGGCAATATCCAGATGCATCTTCGGTGCCCGTCGTCCGTACATGATGCGTCGTTCCTTCATGGTAGGAGACGGTAGGGTTACTACATCCTTCCATTTTTCTTCGTCCATGTCGCGCAGATGGGATAAGATGTATTTCTCTTCCAGATAGCGCACCCACACGCGGAAAGAACGGGGGGACGGAATGGACCCAAGATTGGAAAAAGCCTGGATATACGTGTCCGTAAGGATGTCCTGGGTGATATATTCATTTTGTGTGTAGTAATATGCCCGCTGATAAAGATTCTGATAGGTCGCTACGTAGAGAATGGCATAAGAGTTAGAGTCACCGGCAAGCGCATCATCTATCAGTCTCTTATAGTAGGCGTTTTCGCCTCTTGCCATACTAGTTCTCCTTTGGGGCCTCGTCGCCTTCTTCCAATTCGTCGCTGTCTGCATTCAAGGAGCGAAGCATCTCTAAGCGGCGGTTGGAGAGAGCAACCAAGTCCGTGACCTCTTTGACGTTGGTTTCGTGGAACGCCGTGCCCTAGGAATAGGTCATCTTCGGATTCTTCGGATCACTGTTGTGATCGATGACCTTGCTGTCGATTCTTGCAAGGAACTCATCCATAATTTCACGGCTGGTGTTTTCAAAAATCGCAAGGAACTTGTTACCTCCGTTACGTCCGACGAAGCAGGTGTTGACGGAAGCCATTTTCAAAATGATGGAAAAATTACGAATCTGACGGTTGCCGGCCATACGATTGAACTTTTGATTGGTCTCGTAGAGGCTGGTCAACTCAAACATAATACAACCCAAGTCATCCGGCAGCGGCTTGTCTGCGTACTGCTCTAGGAGCTCATCACAGCCGTTACGGTTGGCAATCTTGGCCAGCGGATCGGAATGCACCGCATAGTCCAAGGCGTTGTAGTCTTTTTTCTGTGTCACATATACAGAGAAATCAATGAAAATAAACAAAAAGGAAAAGAACAGAGAAATCCACAGCAGAACAGAAAGCATGCGTACAGACTTACTGACGGCTATGGACTGATATACATCAGAATCAGCGACAATCAAAACAAAACATAGAATGGCCAGAATCGAAAATACCAGCAGCTGTATAGTTTTGATAATATCAAGCTTCTTCATACGATACTCCCCCTCATCGGATGCTTATTCTTTGGAAAAGCGATAGTCCGAGATGGCCTGGTTAATCTGGGTTAACTCTCGAATCTTCACCGGGAACTGGCTGTTATCCTCCAGAATGCAAATACCGTCTTCGATTCCGCGGATGTAATCCATGTTCACAATAATACCCTTATTAATCGATAAGAAACGTGCATCGTCCTGTAACTGTTCCAGTAACTGGCCAAGGGTCATACGGGACGTATAGACATTGCCGCTGCCGTCGGTAATATCCAGGTAATGCCCACGGGTAGCAGCAACAGAGATGTCACTGTACTTCAGGTTTACCTTCTGACGGTTCACGGAAAGTGTAATATAGCGTTCTACGGTTGGGAGCACATGAGTAGCATCATCCAAAAGCTGATTGATCCGATCCGGCTTGGCAGGCTTCACTACATAATCAAATGCGTGGAAGCGGAATGCCTGAGGCATACTGTCAACGCTGGTGGTACAGAAAATAATCATCGCATCCGGCTCTAACTTGCGAATGGACTCCGCTACATCTAAACCGGAAATATCCCCCATATAGATGTCTAAAAAGATAATGGTATAGCGTCCGGCTTCGAAGTGTGAAAGGAACGACTCCGGCTCCGTATAGCTCTCAATCGTAATCTCCATGTTGTGGTCGGTGGCATAGCGCTTCACCAAGGCCTGCAATTGCATGCAGCTTATCTTCTCATCATCTAAAATTGCGACGTTCATATAACTCCCTAATCATTCTTATAGTAATACCTTTTCAACTCATATCTATTTTATAAAAGAGGGTAGTGGAAGTCAACGAAAGGTCGGGTGGAAAACACTGGATATTTTGACGTTCATGCCGATTTCTTGACGTTTATGCCAAATGTATTGTTTTGGGGTAGAAAAGCCGATATCATTCATGACAAGGAGACATATTATGAAAAACAGACGATTTTTCTCCAAGCGGATTTTCGCTGCACTGTTTTTGGCCTTCGCATTGATGGTCAGTTCCGTATGTGTAGTGAATTCCAGCAACGCCGGAGCAGGACAGACAACTACATATGAGCAGGACAACCAGCAGGAGATTCCGTCTAAGGAAGAGCAGATTGCCAAGAATACCAAGCCATTGGTGGAGATTTCCGATGTGGAGGCTCCATTGTCCCAGACAACCTTAAGTAATGGATTTAATATCTGGTATTTGATGGGAATCGTGGTGTTGGCCGTATTGATTTGTGCGGCAGCCAGCTATCATAAGAGTCGCCATAAGAATCACATTTCTTTGCGCAGAGTCTGTAAGGATTCTGATGAGAAGTCCAGAGAGGACTGTGAGATCGACGGCTAGCCTGCGGTTGCATTCCGAACCTCCAAGAGGCATAATATAGCTAAGAGTAACTATGGGCGGAGGAGCTTTGTAATGACGAAGGCTTCATATGGTTTAAACGAGGATTTCGATAAAAAATATAAAACAAAGGAACAGAGCGTATTCACACTGGTGCTATTACTGGTAGCGGTGTTGATTGTTCTGTTTTTTTTGTTGCGATTTGTAGTGGGTACATCCAAGGTGGACGGCTCGTCTATGGACCCCACATTGATTGACGGACAGATGATCTTTTTTACCAGAATTCATGCGTCTTATCAGGCGGGGGATATTGTCTGTTTGTCCATGCCCAACGGAGACAACTACGTAAAACGTGTAGTCGCCGTACCCGGGGATGTGGTAGAATTAAAAGAAGGGAAATTATACGTCAACGGCCAGTTGCAGGATGCATACGGTCATGGGCAGACCTTGCCCCAGGAAGCATCCGTGACCTATCCGTATACGTTAGAGAAGAATAAGTATTTCCTTCTGGGAGACAATCGGGAGAATTCCGTGGATTCCAGAAGCTTTGGAGCAGTATATCGAGGACAGATTTTAGGAGAGGTAATACATCAATAGGTTAGACATCGGGGAGGTTTGTATGAAGGCTGTAGCGCTTAAGACAGACAACCGAATAGACCCTATGGGTATTGATCGCAAAGAACCGATATTGCGCTGGCGCTGTGAAGGCGGTATCTATCAGTATGCCTATCGTGTGACGGTATGGGATGAGGATGCGCAGGATGCAGTCGTATACGACTCCGGTTGGGTGGAGACCCGGGAGAGTTATTGTAAATATCAAGGGAATACCATGTCCATGCATCGTTATCGCTGGACAGTTACCTTAAGAGATGAGAAGGACCGGACGGAAGTCTCGGATCCTGCTTTTTTTGAAATGGGCTTGTTGTCTGAATCGGACTGGAAAGCACATTGGATCTGCGGAGTGGGAACCAATGTGGAAGAACGGATGCCGGCGGACTATTACAAGGCCCATTTTTCTGTTGCAAAAAAGGTAGTGCGGGCGCGTCTCTATGCTTCCGCCTTAGGCTGCTACTATGTGAAAATTAACGGCAAGCGCCTGCCGGGCGTTTTGGCGCCGGGATTTACGGATTATTCCAAGCGGGTCTATTACCAGACCTATGATATTGCAAAATATCTGTTGGATGAGAACGAATGGGAAATCGTGGTGGGCGACGGCTGGTACAAGGGCAAAATCGGACGCCATAACAGTGAGGCCTTCTATGGTAATCAGACCATGACCATCGGGCAGATTGTGCTGACCTATGAGGACGGCTCCATGGAAATCCTGGGTACCGGCAAATCCTTCGATTGGTGCAATGACGGACCCATTCGTTATAACGATATGAAAGACGGGCAAGTCTATGATGCCCGCATGATTCCAACCTATTCCATGAAGGCGGAGCTTGCCGAGCCGGAAGTGGAGCTGATGGCGCAGGTGGGCCCGATGGTGACCGAGCATGAGGCGATGGTGCCGAAGGTAGAATCCTTAGGCCTTGGCAAAGTTGTGTTGGATTTCGG
>JAGDAL010000124.1 GCA_017959525.1 Lachnospiraceae bacterium
AATCTTCACGTATGCTCCGATGTGATGTTCGGAAATGAAGGTCATACATTCATGGAAGTAATCCTCTTCATAGACATTGCCAATGATGGTAAAGATTGTATCGGTAACGCCCTGCTCTACCAGTTTGGCTACCGCCTTCAGGTAATTCAGGTTGCCCTTATACTCCATGAAGTTGCCGATCATCAGCACGTTCTTCTTGGATTCATCGAAATCCCCAAGATTTGCTATCTTCTCTTCCCGGGTCAAATTGCTGTATTCAGAGATTCCGTTGTAAATCACACGAATATCCTTGGTCAGATACGAAGAGGCCTTGATGCGGTTCTTCGTATAATTGGATACGGTGATCAGTCCCGTTGCCTCTTTGGAAATGCGCTTATCATAGGATGCGTAACGCATTTTCTGGAGGGCATTCTTCTCGAAGTCATTATGGAATACCATATAACGCTTCGGCACCCCGGCACGATAAGCTGCCGTCAACAGCTGGTTACACAGGTCATCGCCCACATATCCGCCGTTATGGATCAGAACGCAATCGACGTGCTCTTTCCGAAGGTAGGCTTCTGCCGCCTGAATGTTCTTCGGAATCACCTGGGAATAGTTGCCGTTGCGCAGAAGAATCTTCATGGACTTGGCAAACATATTACCCGTTGGATATGCACCCAACTTCTCTTCTGCAGAATACATCGGAAGTCGGATAAGTCCCGGGATTTCCTTGTAAATAGCCACTTCATTGCCGGCATTCACTGCCGCAAGAACTTCATGGCCTTCCGCAGTAAGCTTCTGCTCCATGGCAATATACAGCTCATAAAACATCTTGGCTGTACCGCCGTTGATTGGGTTGGAACAAAACAACAGTATCTTCATAAACTACTAACTATACGCGTGCAGCAATCAAATCTCCCATCTTCATGGTTCCGACTTGCTTCACGCTGCTCCTTTTCTCATTCTCTTGAGGCATGATATCGATGGTACGATAGCCCTCGGAAAGCACCTGCTTCACTGCAGATTCGATGGCATCTGCCTCTTTATCTAAGTCAAAGCTGTATCGAAGCATCATCGCTGCGGAAAGGATGGTTGCGATTGGGTTGGCAATGCCCTGCCCTGCAATATCCGGTGCGCTTCCGCCGCTTGGTTCGTATACGCCGAACTTGGTATCATTCAAACTTGCAGAGGACAACATTCCGATGGAACCGGTGACCATGCTGGCTTCGTCGGATAAAATATCTCCGAACATGTTCTCAGTCAGAATCACATCAAACTGTGCCGGATTCTTCACCAACTGCATGGCACAGTTATCTACCAACATATGCTCGTAAGTCACTTCCGGATAATCTGCTGCCACTTCCTCTACAATCTTGCGCCAGAGTCTGGAAGAATCCAGAACGTTGGCCTTGTCTACACTGGTGACCTTCTTGCGACGCTTCATAGCAATATCAAATCCGCGCTTGGCAATCCGACGAATCTCTTCCTCGGTATAGGTCAAGGTATCCACTGCCGTCACCACGCCGTTTACTTCCTTGGTCTCTCTCGCTCCGAAATACAATCCTCCGGTCAGCTCACGCATAATCATCATATCGAATCCGTCTCCGATGATATCCTCACGGAGTGGGCAAGCCTCGCGAAGTTCCGAATATAAATAAGCCGGACGCAAGTTCGCAAAGAGATTCAAGGACTTCCGCAACTTCAAAAGTCCCGCCTCAGGCCGCTTCTCCGGCGGTAACTTGTACCATGGAGAGGTCTGAGTATTACCTCCAATGGAACCCATCAACACCGCATCGCTAGCCTTCGCAGCAGCAATTGCCTCGTCTGTTAAGGGTTCCCCGGTGGCGTCTATGGAGCAGCCACCCATGAGGATCTCCTTATAATCGAACTCGTGTCCGTACTTTGATGCAATAGCATCCAGAACCTTCTGTGCCTCTGTCACAACTTCAGGTCCGATGCCATCGCCTTTGATCACACCAACTTGAAACTTCATCTTTTGTTCTTCTTCCTTTTCTTTCCTTTAAAAGTACCCTGTAGAAAAAGGGTAGACTTTCTTTCCTATAATAATGGATTTGTGCAACATTTTCAACAATCCGTTGTACGATTCTCAAGTGTACACAATCCATTTTTAAATAAACAGAAGCCTGCGAGCAAAACACTCACAGGCTTCATTTATGCACACCCAATCTAGAAGGTCTAATGTCTAATCAATAAAAATGTTCAGTTGCAGGTCCATGGCCTGTGCCACCTTCACCATAAAATCCAGGGAAGGATTATACTTGCCACTCTCCATGCGAGAAATATTGGACCGCTTGGTCCCAGCCAACTCCGCAACCGCTTGCTGCGTCATATGCTTCGCAATACGCGCCTGTCGCAATTGGTTCGCGAGGCCGATTCGTGCGTCTGCATATTGCTTCGGAAGCAGGTCCGAGTCATATCTCTTCTTCATATCACCGCCCTCAACTATGGTATGATGTTATCATATATGATAACACGATGCAACACTTTTCTTCCTTTTTGTGCTATGATAAGGCCGTCAAACAAAGGAGGACAGATAATATGTACGCGAATTACCACACCCATACCCCGCGCTGTATGCACGCTGTCGGGGAGGAGCGTGAATATATCGAAGCTGCCATTAAGCACAAATTTTCCGTGTTAGGATTTTCCGATCATGTGCCACAGCCGTATCCGGACGGTGTTGTCTCCGGCATTCGCATGCGCATGGACCAGTTGGAGGATTATGTTTCAACCTTAGAGAAGTTGAAAAAGGAATACCAATTCGACATTGATATTAAGATTGGATTTGAGACGGAATACATTCCCCACTATTTTGATGAACTGATGGAACGTCTGTCGGACTATCCCATCGATTATCTGATTCAGGGACAACACTTCGTGGATGATGAGTTCCGTGGTTTTTACTCCGGTACTCCTACCACTTCCGAAGAGGATTTGAAGCAGTATGTGGACTTAACTGTTGCAGGAATGCGCACCGGCGTTTTCTCTTACCTGGCTCATCCGGACTTAATTAACTACCAGGGTCCAACCACTATTTACAAGAAGCATATGCGTCGCATCTGTGACGCCGCCAAGGAGATGGACATGCCGTTGGAAGTGAACATGTTGGGCTTTGCCACCGGCCGCCACTACCCTTGCGATTCCTTCTTCCAGCTGGCGGTTGCGGAAGGATGTCGCTTCATCATCGGCTGTGACGCCCACGACCCACGCCAGGTCATCCAACCGGAGCAACTGTCCGGATTTATGGATTTTCTCTCTTACAACCGCATCCAGTATTCACAGGATTTGGAATTACGTGATATCACAAAAAGACCGAGCAACTAATGCCCGGTCTTTTCTATCTATATCTCTTTTGTTGTATTTCTAACCCCTTTTATTCTGCGCTGATTCCATCCAGCTTGTAGATGAATACACAGCTTCCTTCACGCTCGTCGTTCTTGCCTGCGAAGGAATCATAGTTCTCGCCCAGTTCTGCAATACCCTTAATGGTCTCTACTACGTCCTTGGCATCTACATCTACCATGTTCACAATTTTACTGATTCCCTCTTCATCAAACTGTGTCATGCCATCGCGAAGCTTGTTAGCGCCATCATTCAATGCAGTTGCACCGTCTACCAAGGTCTTGGTCTTAGACTGGAACTCCCCTGTTCCGTTCTTCAAGGTTGTGGTGCCTGCTGCCAACTGGGAGCTACCACCCTTCAACTGGTTTACGCCATTGCTTAACTGGCCCATACCGGTCTGTAACTCACCAAGGCCTGCATCCAACTGATGTGCACCCTGTACCAATGCGCTGAGGCCTTCGGAGCTTCCGCCACCCAGCTGTGCTGCAACGCCGTCTAATGCCTGAAGGGCACCGTCTGCCTGATACTTAGCAGCGTATAGCTGTGCAATCTGAGTGTTGGCAGCCTTTACTTTAGCTGCAATCTGTGGACGAGCCTGCGCTGCGCCTGCCGCAAGTGTAGCAGCGTCCATACCTGCAACCTGCTCCTGGGTGTAACCTGCTGCAACCAATGTTGCTGCATCACTTCCCATAGCATCGATTGCTGCATCTCTCTGTGCCTCAGCACCTGCAATTGCCTGTGGCAAAGTCTCATAAGTAATACCGGTTCCCTCTAATCCGGCATTTACCTTTGCAACTACGCCGGTCTTGGCCGTTGCAATTGCACCACTCATATTACCAAGTGTTGCAGCCAACGTATCCATACCTGCTGCCAACTGTGCGCTACCGTCCTTCAAC
>JAGDAL010000005.1 GCA_017959525.1 Lachnospiraceae bacterium
AACGAATTGCCTTGGTGATTGCAGTCATCTTTTTGCTTCATACACCGCTATGGTTTGTGACACCGTCCTTCTCGGTAGCGAGTAACACCAACCACGGCATTGTAACTTACGAAGTGACGACACCGAATTGGGCCTCCGTCAAATCCGTTACCGCACAGATGGACAACCAGTTTGTTCCGGTAACCCAGGCAGACAAGCACGCTTACACCGTAAAGCCCACGGCCAACGGAGAACTGTTCATCCAGGTAACCTATTTTAACAACATGGTTTCGGACCAGGCCTTCCATGTTACCGGCGTGGATCGTCAGGCGCCGGAGGTGATCGATTCCCATCTAAAGTCCGGAATCGTGACACTGGTTCTATCCGATGACAACAGTGGTGTCGACTATGACGCCATTGCCATTACCGCCCTAACCGGCGAGTCTCTTCCGGTAACCCCTGCCATGGTGGACGGCAAAGAGACCATTACCTTCCCGTACGAAGGCGGCAATGTTGATATTGTGATTCCGGACCGCGCAGGCAATCGTTTGCACCTGCTGCTGTCCCAATAATATGAGAGTGTGATTACATGACAAAACGAACTGTATCCTTCAAAAAATTTGTTGGAGTATTGGTGCTCGTTGCGGCTACGACATTCACCGGCTGTGGCTCCGATGCCATCGAAAGCTCATCCGGTTTTGGCGGATCCGGCGGTACCAATAACAACAGCGGAGGAAGTACTGCTTCTACGATTACGGAAGCCGGCGGTCGTAACACCGTCACCAGTACCCTCCTACCGGACGCTCCCGGAACGGAAGTCTTGTCCAATGAGGTGGTATCCTTGGATATTTCCAATGTATCCGACGGATATTTCACCCTAGACTACAGCGGAGGCGCCGAAAAAGTTCAAATTCAGATTACCTATCCGGACGGAACCATGTACCCCTATCCGTTAAATCTTGGGGCACCTCGGGTCTTCCCGTTAACCGGTGGCGACGGCAGCTACAAGGTAGATGTCTTGGAGCATGTACAAGATAACATGTATTCCTTGGGCTTTTCCGATTCCTTTAGCGTCAGCCTGACGGATGAGTTTCGACCGTTCCTCTACCCGAATCAGTACGTAGAGTACACGGCCTCCTCTCCTACCACCACCTTGGCGGCACAGTTATCCGACAAGTCCGCGGACGACCTAGGATATGTAGCGAATGTATATAACTACGTCATCGATAACGTGGTTTACGACGAAGAGTTGGCGGCCAACATCGGTACCAACTACATTCCGGATCCCGCTTCTACCCTTGCTTCCAAGAAGGGCATTTGCTTCGACTATGCATCACTGATGAGTTCTCTGCTTCGGTGCCAACAGGTTCCGACGAAGCTGGTGGTTGGCTACTCCGGTACCGCATATCATGCTTGGATCAGCGTCTACATCTCCGAAATCGGATGGGTAGACAATATCATTGAGTTCGACGGAAGCAACTGGTCTCTCATGGACCCGACCTTAGCAGCCAACAAGGCCAACAGTTCTTCCGCTGTAAAGGAATATGTGGGAGACGGTAGCAACTACACCGTAAAATATAACTATTAATCAAATGGATATTGGGCGTATATATAGGAGAAAATATGGAACAGGAAAAGAAAATCGGAAGAAAACTTGATAACAATGAATTGTCTTATTTCTGCGGACAGATGGCATTGATTCTGAAATCCGGAATCTCTGCTCTCGAAGGCATCGATATGATGAAGGATGACAACTCCTCCGAAGAGGACAAGGCCATCTTGGATAGCATCAAAAACGACATGATCCAGAACGGAAGCCTCTTCCAGTCTATGGAAAACACCGGCTTATTCCCGAACTACATGCTGCACATGGTGCGCATCGGTGAGCAGACCGGTAACTTAGACGAAGTAATGCATTCCTTGCAGGAACACTACGAGCGTGAAGAAAGCATTCGTGTTTCCATCCAGAACGCTTTGATTTATCCGTTCATTATGGCCGGTATGATCATCGTGGTTATCCTGATTTTGTTAGTTCGTGTTATGCCGATTTTTAACCAGGTATTCAAGCAGTTGGGTACCGAGATGACAGGCTTTGCTGCCGGTCTTCTAAATATCGGAACCGTCATCGGAAGATACTCTATGGTATTGATTCTGATTTTAGCAGTTTTATTGATTTTAGCATTCCTTGGTGCCCGCACCGAGAAGGGTCGCAAGATTGGCGGAGCTTTCCTGAATAAGTTCCCATTCTTCCGTTCCTTAAACAACCGCATCAATGCCTGCCACTTTGCCGGTGGTATGGCCATTACCTTACGCAGCGGTATTTCTCCGGACCAGTGCTTCGAAATGGTTAGTGAACTGTCCGAAGATCCGGAGTTCAAGAAGCAGTTGGAAGCCTGCAACGAGAAGATGATGGGCGGTCTTACCATGGCAGATGCCTTAAAAGAAGTTGGTATCTTCGGTGGTGTGTATTCCCGTATGACTTCCATCGGTAACAAGACCGGTGCCTTAGACCAGGTTATGAGCCAGATTTCCGATCTGTATCAGGAAGACATCGACAACAAGATCAATAACCGCCTAGCTGTTTTGGAGCCGGCGTTAATCATTGTGTTATCCATCATCGTGGGAATTATCCTGTTATCCGTTATGTTCCCGCTTCTTGGAATTATGGCAAGCCTGTAAAGGAGGGAGTTTGCTATGGCACGATTTGAGTATAGTGATTCCCACCGCAGCTCGCGGCGCAAACGCCTCACCGCGTTTCTTCCGCTACTGTTCTTTGTGGGCATCATCGCTTTATTCTCTTTTGCAACCAATGTGCTCTCCGGCGGTACCACTGCCCGGCAGAAAGCCAGCTTAGAGAATGCACTGATGAATGATATTACCTATTGTTACGCAACCACCGGTCGTTATCCGACGGACTTAGAGTACATCAAGACCCAGTACGGATTGACCTATGATGAGGATTTGTTTTTCGTTGATTATCATGTTCAGGGAACCAATATTTTCCCGGATGTGACAATTCTCGAACAGAAATAGGAGCAGCCAACATGTTAAACACCAAAAAGAAAACCGGGCCAATTGAATTTGTGTTTCCGATTCTGCTGTTTTTGATTTTTACTCTGTCAGCACTGTTTATCATCCTGTTTGCTGCACAGATTTATCAAAAAATAGTAGATGATTCCTCTATCAACTATAGCGCAAATACCGCATTATCCTATGTTTCCGAGAAAATCCGTCAGGGCGAAAACGGCGACGGCATCGAAGTCGGTTCCTTCGAGGATTGCGATGCATTGATCCTTCATAATCATGTGAAGGAAGTGGATTATGCGACTTACATCTATTTTTATGATGGTGCGTTGTATGAGTTCATGGCGGAATCCGATCGGGTTTCCGAAATGACTGTAGGCACCGGAACCGCGATTTTGGAAGTTGCGGATTTTACCATTACCGAAGACGACAATCATCTCATCTCCTTCACTTGCACCGATGAATCCGGCAACAAGTCCGAGGCGATGATTGCGATTTCCACAGAATAACGGGAGGATGACATGGCACAACGACATCGGGCTTCCCACGGAAGTCTGTTCCTAATGGAACTTATTTTTTCCATACTTTTATTTACCATTATTGCTACCATCTGTATCTCAGGCTTCGTAAAAGCGCACACCTTAAGCCGTGATGCGTCCCTGCAGACACACTATGCAACCATGGCCGGCAATATTGCGGAGGTCATTCGCTCCGGAGACGACTGGGATTCCACCATTGATGGAATTACAACATACTATCCGGATGCTGCCGTATTGTCCTCTGACGGTACCGAAGAGACCCTCTTATCGGATTCTTCCGTATCCATCAGTTCTCTGCCGAGAACCGTTCACATCTACTTCGACAAAGATTTTCATGCTTGTGATGTGAAGTCTGCCGCTTACTGCGCAGAAGTGGATTTTTCCTACGAGGATGCGCTTTTAACCGCCAACATTGGCATCCGCATTGGCGGAAATACCGCTCATGTATATGAATTAAGCATTGATCACTTTTTCCACAAAACCACTGAGGAGTAACTATGTACGTTGAAAAACAGGGTTTTACCAAAATTGAACATTCCAAAAACAATCGGCAGATACCTCCGGTAAATATGGGTATTTCTCTCTTACTTGTGGTATTCTTAGCTTTGTGTTTGTTTACCTTTGCTGCGATTGCCCTCTCTTCCGCTCTGAATGAGTCCAAGCAAGCAGCAGATATGGTTGCGCGCAAACAAGCCTACTATGAAGCTTGCAACGAAGCGGAGCGCAGCCTGCGGGATTTGGATGCGGAGCTTGCCGGTGGCAAGTCCATTTTAAGCATTTCCCAGACCCTGCATTTTCCGATTAGTGAAGACCAGGAATTACAAGTTACCATTGAGCCTGCCGGCGAAGGTCACGATTACCGCATCGTCGAATGGCAAACCATCGATACAACGGAATGGGAGTCCGTTGATCAGGTTACCTTAATCCAATAATTCAAGGGAGGAAGAATCATGACACCGGAAGAAATGGAACAATATGACCGAAAAACAACTGAGACCTTACAAGCGACCGTTGATGCACATGCATCCGATATCTTTATCGTAGCCGGCCGTCCGATTTCCTATCGTAAACACGGTTCCATCCGTGCCTTAAACGACGAGCGTTTGATGCCGGATGCCACCAATGCTTTTGTAGAATCCCTCTACCGCTTAGCCAACCAGCGTGATATTCGCTTATTGGACTGCGGTGACGACGATTTCTCCATCGCACTACCCGGCATTGCAAGATTCCGTGTCAGCGCTTACAAACAGCGTGGTTCTATGTCCGCTGTTTTACGTATCATCGCTTTCCAGTTGCCGGATCCTACCGAGCTTGGAATTCCGCCTCAGATTATTGAGATGGGCAATGATACCAACGGTATGGTGCTGGTTACCGGTCCTGCAGGTAGTGGTAAGTCCACCACCTTGGCCTGCATGATTGACCACATCAATCAGACCCAGAACTCTCACATCATCACATTGGAGGACCCAATCGAGTATCTGCATCGCCACACTCA
>JAGDAL010000125.1 GCA_017959525.1 Lachnospiraceae bacterium
AGTGGAGATGATGTAACTCTCCCTGTAACTTCATCTGTTCAAAATGGTTCTGACGCAATGCCTCATAGAGAACAATTGCGACGGAGTTGGATAGGTTCAGAGAACGGGTCTCTCCTACCATCGGGATGCGTACGCACTGATCCGGATGCTCCACTAAGATTTCTTCCGGAATGCCGCCGCTCTCTTTACCGAACATAATAAAGCAATCCTCTTCATAGGATACGTCGGTATAGACATGCTGTCCCTTGGTCGTGGCAAAATAGACCTTCGCTCCCGGATTCCGACGGCAGAAATCATTCCAGTCGTCGTAACGGGTCACATCCAGATCCTTCCAGTAATCCATGCCGGCACGCTTCACGGTCTTGTCATTCAATACAAAACCCAGCGGCTCAATCAGATGTAATTTGGTACCGGTTGCAACACAGGTTCTTCCGATGTTGCCGGTGTTTGCCGGAATCTCCGGCTCGTGTAATACAATATTTAATGTTGCCATTATTTTGCTGCTCTCAATTCATTTACAAATTCTTCAAAACGATCCAGCGCAATCTTCAGGTTATCCAAAGAGTACGCATAAGAAATACGTAAAAATCCCTCGCCGCAATCTCCAAACGCTGTTCCCGGAACCACCGCAACCTTCTTCTCTGTTAAGAACTTGGTGGCAAACTCATCCGAAGTCATGCCAAACTCCTTGATGGATGGGAAAATATAGAAGGCTCCAAACGGCTCGAAGCACTGCAATTTCATCTCCTTAAAGCGATGTACCAGGTAGCGACGACGCTCGTTGTACTCATCCCTCATGGCTGCCACTTCGTCGTCACAGTTGCGCAATGCCTCGATGGCTGCGTACTGGCTGGTGGTCGGTGCACACATGATGGCAAACTGATGAATCTTCAACATTTGCTTCAAGAGTACTTCCGGTGCACAGGCATAGCCTAATCTCCATCCGGTCATGGCAAAAGCCTTGGAAAAACCGTTGATGTAAACGGTACGTTCCTTCATGCCCGGGAAGGATGCAATGGATACATGCTCTCCGGCGTAGGAAAGCTCGGAATAAATCTCATCCGTTAAGACGAAGATATCGTGCTTTTTTACCACCTCAACGATGGCTTCCAAATCCTTGCGTTCCATGATGGCTCCCGTAGGATTGTTCGGGAACGGCAGGATTAGAATCTTGGTCTTGTCCGTAATAGCTGCCTCTAACTCTTCGGCGGTCAAACGGAACTCGTTCTCTTCCTTCAAGTCGATGGTGACCGGTGTACCTCCTGCAAGGATAGTACATGGTAAGTAAGAAACATAAGAAGGCTGCGGAATCAATACCTCATCTCCCGGGTCCAACATGGCACGAAGTGCCACATCAATCGCCTCACTACCACCAACGGTGATCATCATCTCTGTCTTCGGGTCATACTCCAGATCGTACTTGCGCTTCAGATAAATCGAAACTTCTTCGCGCAATTCCATCAAACCGGAGTTGGACGTGTAAATGGTACGTCCCTGCTCCAACGAATATATTGCCTCGTCACGGACACGCCATGGGGTATCAAAATCCGGTTCTCCGACACCGAGAGAAATTGCATCATCCATCTCATGTACAATGTCAAAGAACTTACGGATGCCGGATGGCTTAATCTCCGTGACCGTTTTATTTAACGGATTTCTCACAGTACCACCTTCATCCTTTCATCCTTCGGCTGATCTGCCATAATAGTTCCGTGGTCCTTGTACTTCTTCAAGATGAAGTTGGTCTTGGTACTTAAAACGGAATCCAAGGTAGAGAGCTTGTCGGATACGAATTCAGCTACCTCACGTAAGGTCTTGCCTTCGATGGTTACCATAAAATCAAAACCGCCGGAAATCAAATAAACAGAGTTTACTTCCGGGTAGTTGTAAATATGCTGTGCTACTTTGTCAAAGCCCATGCCTCGTTGCGGAGTAACACGAACTTCGATCATTGCTGTTACCTTCTCGATACCGGCCTTCTCCCAGTTAATCAGAGTATGGTATCCGCAGATAATATGCTGCTGCTCCAACTCCTCCAATGTGTTCATAACTGCTACTTCGTCTTCTCCGAGAATCACAGCCAATTCATGAATATCGATGCGAGAGTTTTTCTCAATATAATTTAAAATCTTCTCCTGCATGTCATTCCTCCTCATCCTTTTTCTTTTCCTTATATTACCTTGTGGAACTCATCCGCTTTGGGCGGTTCCAAATAACGCATCTCGCCGTCATAACGAATGATGCGGTCATTGCTGTCGGTGGTACTTCCGATAATCGCGGCCCCGATGCCTGCGTCCGATAAGGCACGCACCAATCCGCTACCATCTTCTGTTGCAATCAACATGCAACCGCTGGAAATCAGCTGGTACGGATTCACATCGAAGTATTCGCAAATCTCAACGGTCTCCTGGCGGATCGGAATCTTGGCAAGATCCACATCCAATCCAACAGAAGAGGCTTCCGCCATCTCCCATAAGGCACCGAAGATTCCGCCTTCGGTCACATCATGCATGGCCGCGGCGCCGTGCGCTGCCGCCACCTCGCCGTCCTTCTGTACGGATACATAGGCGTCCATTCCAATGGCCGCATCCACAATAGCATCCGGAAAACGCTTCCGAAGTTCTTCTTCTTTTTCTTTGGCAATGATGGAGGTTCCTTCAATGCCAATCCACTTGGTGGCGACTAAGTCCATACCCGGCTTCGCACCGCCGGTAGAGATGAGCTTGCCGCGCTTTACCTTGCCCACACCGGTGACAGATAACACCGGCTGGTTCACCACATCCGTCACCTCGGTATGTCCGCCGATGACCTGGATGTTGGCCGCTTCACAAGCAGCATTCACCTGCTGCATAATCTCTTTCAATTCGGATTCTTCCGTTCCCTTCGGAAGCAATACCGTAAGCATAATTCCAATGGCTGTCGCGCCTGCGCTGGCTAAGTCATTGGTAGTTACCAATACTGCCAGATTGCCGATGTCCTTGGCCGTTCCGGTAATGGGATCCGTGGAGAGTACGAACTCTTCATCCGGTTCCAATACCACTGCCGCGCAATCTTCCCCAACCGCACTGCCGACTAA
>JAGDAL010000126.1 GCA_017959525.1 Lachnospiraceae bacterium
CGTAACGATCGGCCTGCAGGGCCTCCATGTAACGGTTGGCACGAAGCACCGCATTCTGAATGAGATATCCGGCCACACGAATCATGTTGGCCTGGGACAGATTCATGCGGTCCCACGGAATACCCCAAATCATCACAATCAGCTCAATGTTGGCACCGGAGTAAATGGCATCGGCCATCAGCGGATACTTCGGGTTCATATCGTGGTTGATATAAATCTGGTCCTTAGAGATGGCTTCGTACAACTCTCCCAACTTCGGATACTCAATGGAATTGCCCATGGAGCGTGCCTTCTTGGAGGTGGATACGAAGAGTCTGGCGTAATCCGCATTGGCCACGTTATAGATGGCAATATCTTCCGTGTGAATCAACTGCTTCAATACTTCACCGGCGTAGAACAACACTTCTTCCGGCTCGTACTGATCCAGGGAAGAGGTAATTTCATAGACCTTACCGAAGCTGTCGTTCTGGTTGACGATCTGCTCTTCCATAATGTTCTTAATGTGCACGTTGGTGGCATTGATATCCGAAATATCGGAAATCTGCGTGTTCAAGAAATCAATCTCGTGCAAGTCCTCTTCCCGGACGTTACGCAGACGATCCTTCATATGACCGACCACCAGGCCTAAGATAAAGAGCTGTGCAATCCACACATAGGTGTTATAATCCAGCAACACATCGAATCCGGAGCGGGTATACTGCTGACGGAACAGATAACCTGCCGTAGCCAGTACCGCTGCAATCAGCGCCTGCTGTTGTCCGTGAATGATGGCCAAGAGCAACACATACAGCAAATAGAAATCCAGATTGGAAAAATACTCACTGCCCGTCGCCCGGTTGTTAAGCATAAAAAACGGAATAAACAGCGCAGCCGTCTCCAGATACGGAAGCACGATTTTTACCAACAGCTTCACGCGATTCCAGATGCGCTGCAACAAGGTCTCCTTGGAGCCGCCGAAGGTGTAGAACTTCCGCTCCTGGGATGCAATGGAACCTGCAATCACCGGAAGACAATCATCCGCATGGTTGCGAACCTTGGCAACGAACTCTGTCGCAAAACGCTCCTTGGATAACACCAAACGGAAGGGATTTCCTAAGGTGCGCTCTTCCACAACAACCTCCGGACTGATACCGGCAGCCACCATTCCGGCAATCTCTACTTCGTCGTAGACTTCGCTACTGGATAAATTGTAAACATGGTATTGATGAGACTCTGCCGCAAGAACCTGATAGATATAATCCACCGCATCAGAAATATGCAACAGGGAATATACATTGTTCTTGTTGGCAAAAATTTTTCCTCCGTGCAGGCCTTCCCGGACCATGGAAGCAAAGGGCTCCATTAAGTCTTCCTGAGACAGGGGCATACCATAGAGATGGTCTAGGCGTAAGACCAAAGAATCAAAGTTATTGGTCTTCTGGTAGTTGCCGCAAACCAACTCTCCCTGGCGCACGGCCATACCCTTGAATCCTGCGGCGGAGAACTTGTCGTGTTCCTTCAAATCCACCGGAGAATGCACGGAAAAAACGTCCTGATCGGACAGATATAGAAATCGAACCGGCTTCGACAGTGCCGTAGCAGCCAACAACACATTGGTAAGACCGGTGTTGTAACGCACCTGCTCCAGCTCCTGCTTCTTCCAGTTAAAAGAATGGTCAAAAGCGCCCATGAAAATAACAGCATCCGGATTGATACTCTCAAATATCTCTCGCATGCTACTACTCTCGTAGACGAAATCGTACTGTTCAAATACTTTGGGATACTTCTTCTGTGAAAAGCGACTTCCGGAAATCACAAAAACGCGATGACCTTCTTTGTTCAATTTCTGAATCAAAGACTTCATCACGTAGCTATAAGACCCCGTTAAAACAACGTCCATATTACCCTTACTACTCCACCTATTAAATTATGCCTTTGGAATAGAAACTTTGATAACAAGACTCTACATCCGACTGTAGCTCTTCTGCAGCAATCTGATATTGCTGCGACAGGCATGTCGTTACTTCCTCTATCGTTTTCCCCTCTGATAAAAGTTGATAGATCTCATATGCGGTTTCATTTAATTCCACTGGAGGTTGCATGGCCCCTTCTCCACACAAAGGAATTAGATAATGGGTGCCGAACACCTCCCTCATAAGCACTTTCATAGCCTTATTTTATCACTACTTCCGTACACATGAAAGAGATAAACGTCTAAAATGCGCAAATATCAGCACTTTTTTCACCACAAACGTAGAGAATATCTTAGGTGTAGCCGACTATGGTTTCAAAAATCCCTGAATCTCATAGTTATTCCCTCTTTTCCGAAGGGGTAGCTGTCCTTTTTGAATCGTACAATACCAGGATAAATGTTGTTTTTCCAACCGAGATAAAAACTCCTTCCCCGGGTGTCCGTAGGAATTATTCTTACCGGCAGAGATAAATGTTACCGTCGGATGCAAAGCCTCCAACCACTCCGAACAATTGGACGTATTGGAACCGTGATGTCCGGCCTTGTAAAAATCAATTTGCATGGATGCAAGGCGATTGCCCATCTTATGACCCAGAATCCATCGCTCCTGTTCCTCTCCCAAGTCTCCGGTAAACACGCCATGGAAACCGTCCTTGGATAATAAAAGGCACAAGGAATTCTCGTTGGTTCCATCAAAAGCTGCCTTGCCCGGCGGATAGAAACATTCCAGACGCATCCGTTTCGCACCTACCACATCGCCATCTTCCATATAGACAATGGATGTTCCGGCCGCTTCGCAAGCCGCTAATAGCGCCTCGTAGCCTTCATTTTTTGTAACGGTTTTCGTCAGTACCACATGACGTACCTGCACCTCTGATGCTAAGACTTCCAGGAGGCCGTTATAATGATCCTCATCCGTGTGGGTCACAAACCAATAGGAAACTTCCCGTACACCGTGGAACTTCAAGAACGGTTCGATGACATATTCTCCCACCTTGCTCTTAGAGGAGGAGCCACCATCAATGAAGAAGTCTTCTCCTTCCGGACTCTGAATGTAGATACCGTCCCCCTGTCCCACCGATAACACATCGATTTCAAATCCACGCTGCGGAACGAGCATCACCCCAAGGGAGAGCATGCCGCCTACCAAAGTAACTGTAAGCATCCGACGAATCCAAACACTTGCCGTTTTCTTATTCCCGTGTCTTGCCTTCTTCCACCGTGGCTTTAGATGCTCTTTTACCACCCATCGCAGCCCCAGGCTAAGTGACAATAGCAACACGTAATAGAGCACCATCTGTCCGCCCTGCGGTCGACCCACGATGACCTGTGCCGCCGGCAGTTCCAGAGAATGGGCGCATAAGCTCTCATAGAAGTATAGAATCACATGACAGGGGAAGAAAAACACCTTCCATACAGGAAGCATTCCAAAGATAGAGCCAAAGATTCCACCCAATAGTCCCCCTAGGAGGCCCAGGGTAATTAAGACGCCAAGCACCGGCAATACCAAGAGGTTAATGCCCACCACATACACCGGAAATCCAAAGAAAAAATAAGCCATGATGGGAATGGTTGCCAGATGGATGCCTAGACCGGACAGCAAGTTGCCAACCAGGATTTCCTTCGCGTTCTTCCGATAATGCTTGCCATGGTCCATGCGATGGAAGGTTCTCCAACGATAATCGCAAAGCATCTCATAGGACTGAGATAACGGCTGTGCCACCATCACTACCCCAAAGACCGCACCAAAAGAAAAGACGAATCCAATCTGCCGGTACGCATAAGGGTTTTGCCATAACAGCAGCATGCCCATAACCGAAAGTGCAGTCAACAAATCATAGCCAAGTCCAAAGACAGAGGCTAACAAAAACAATGCAAACATCCCTACCGCTCGCTGGGTCGAGATACTGTTGCCCGTTAACATGCCATAGAACAGCACCAACACAAAGGTGATGGCAGCCGCCGGCAGAGGCAGCATATGCTTCCGCAGCCTTCGATAGGCAAGCATGCCCACTAAGGAAATATGTAACCCGGAAATGGCTAAGATGTGACTGATGCCCGTATCCTGAAACAGACGCTTGGCTTCTTCCGACAGATTCTGCTTCTCTCCGACGGTCATGGCCGCAAGGATGCCGCTCTCTTCTCCCGGAAGGTAGGCCTCATATACAGCGGCGATCTCCCTGCGCAAGGTAAACAGCTGCTGTCGGATACCAAGCAGTGGCGGTTCGATCATCCGCAGCTCTGTTGGTTTTACAACAGCACCTACCATCTGTGCCAAATAGTATTCCGCTTCATCGAAGCCGCCCTCATTTTCTGCACGACGAAAAGAGCGGACCGTTCCTTCCACGCAATAACGGCCGCCCAGTGGGTATACATCTTCTGCGACGCTTACCATCAGCTTACCTTCCCAGTGGTCCATGCCGTAATCCGGTGGCAATTCGATGTACTGCATCGTGTAATTCCATTGTTCGTTTTTGTATTCTTTTGTGACTAAGGTTCCCGTAAAACAAATCGTTGTATCCGGAACGAATTGGTGGTTGGATAATGTCATGCAAGAAATTGCACTTAGACCGCGCAAGATGCCAAGTCCGAATATCAGACACAGACAACTTCCGTGAAGAAAACGTTTGGAGAAGGACCTCATCGCCCTCCGACTCCCCATAAGAAGCGGGAGGGCTCCAAGGATTCCAAGCACAAGAAATAACGTCTTGTGCTCCATCACAAACAATATGCCAAACAGGAACCACACTGCCATCTGCAGTAGGTACCGTTTGTTCAAAATAACACCTCGTTAATCTTCTTCGATCAAGGACAGATTCGGCTCATAGGTGCCTTCCAGCTGGTTATTCTCCACATCAATGGCGCTGGTGGTACTAAGGACCGTAATCTTAACTTTCGTAATGGAATCCTGTGTGGTCAGAGAATTGACGATGGAATAAATCAATGCTTCCTGTGTCACGTTACTCTCCTGACTTAGGATGGATGCATCCAAGTCCACATAACAGATTCCGTCACTTACCGTCGCATTCAAAATCATGCTGCGGGAAGAAAAGGCAGCCTGCGCATCGGAGGACTCCGGTGTGTAGGACAAATAATTCAAAATCAACATCGGCAACGGGATATTGGTGTTGTAATGCACCAGTCGCGTCTCTTCGATGAGCTTATCTCCCTTCGCCGTCGGATAATAGAAGGTCATCTGCTTGGTTAAGACCGCCTCCTGCTCTCTGGCAAAATCATCTACGAAGGAGTTCTGTGTCATAGCCGTAATCACATTGCCATAGGCATCCTTCAGAGGATCGTCTACCACGTAGAACACTACGCTGTCTACGCCTTCCAGGCCGCAGAAAGTCTTCACCACTGCCGCACGAAGTAGTGCCTCCCGAACCTCACCCAAGGACTCATAGTCTCTGGAAAAATGTAATTCCAGCTGACCGTCCGTTAAGGTATAACTACGTACCGAAACATTGTCCGGAATCGGATTGGTGTATTCCACTTCCTGCTTCTTGGAGGTTAAAAGCGATAACAATTCTCCAATCTGGCCGTCCACATCCGCCGTCCGGAAATTCATATTCACCGGATATAACGCCGTTGCATTCTTATTCAGATAGTATACGGTAAAGCCGCTGTTTTCTTTTTTCTTCGTGCCGCAGGCCGTTACTATAATACCCGCCACAAGCACCAGGCAAGCAACCACCGTCAGGATTTTCCATAATCGCTTCATGAATTGGTCACCTCCTGCTGAATGTAATTGAGCGGTACACGCACATCGAAGGTGGTACCTTCTCCAAGGACACTGCTCACCTTAATCTCACCGTGATGCATGTTAATGGCATTCTTGGTGATGGCAAGGCCAAGTCCCGTTCCTCCGATTTCTCTGGAGTGAGATTTGTCCACACGATAGAATCGCTCAAAAATAAAGTCCAAAGATTCCTCCGGAATACCCATACCGGAATCTTCTACACGAATATAGCAATAGCGGTGATCCGCGTTCAAAGAGACATGTACGAATCCACCCGGATTGTTGTATTTAATACCGTTTTCAATCAAGTTACTGATGGCAAGGGAGAACTTCACCTCGTCGATTTCCACCGTTACCGGACGGAAGCTCTCCATAACAAGCTCTACTTCCTGTTTTTCCGCGATTGGCTTCAAGCGCTTTAAAATCAGCTCAATCAACTCATTCAAATTCACCGGAGCAATGTTTAAGTTCGCACCGGACTTATCCATACGAACCAGGGATAACAGGTCGTTAATGATCTGAGTCTCGCGGTCGATCTCGTTGGTAATATCACTCATGAATTCCTGGTAGAGTTCTACCGGAACACCGTCTCCCATAGAGTTAATGGAATCCGCCAATACCTTCATGGAGGTGAGTGGCGTCTTCAATTCGTGAGATACATTGGATACGAATTCCTGACGGGATTCATCCACCTTGTACATACCGTCTGCATAGGCATTGAACTCCGATGCAATATCCCGAAGCTCTGTAAATCCCTGCACTTCCAATTCCTTGTGGGAACCGGCCTTGTTCATCTGACCAATCTTCTCTGCCATCTTGTGAATCGGTGTGGTAATGATTCTGGAAAATGCCAACGCCAACACCGTAAATACAATCACGGAAATCAGTACGACAATCACACCGATGGAACGATAGAATTCCATATTGGTGTCCAACGTACCCATGGCCTTATTCACCAGAAGCACGCCTTCGATATCGGAAGCATCATTGGGATTGGTAATCGGAACGGTAACGATAATATAATGGCTTTCTGCATCATAATAAGAGCACAAGGCGCCGCCTGCACTCTCAATTGCATTTTGCCACACGATGGTACGGCCATCATACATGTTGTATGTGTCCTTGACCACCTTCATATTGGAATCGATGACCATGATACGGCCGGAATAAATATTCCCTAAGGTATTCAGCTGTGTATTCACACTGCTGATGGAAGAATCCTGCAGATATCCACTGGTCACAATCTGATTGCTCAGAAGCTGTGCCTGGGAAGAAATCGCAATCTCCTCACTGCTCAAGGAACGCTGTTCAATGTTGTGTATGAACAAATTAACAATCACGAAGCAAGGGACGATTCCCACCAGCAGAATCAGCATGGCGATATAGAATCGTAGGCTCTCCAGCTTCGGCTTCAATCTATGAAATAGTTTCATTGAATCCACCTGTTATTGGTAGTAGTATCCCATTCCCCACTTGGTATGAACATAACGCGGTTCGGATGGGTTCGGTTCAATCTTCTCGCGCAGACGACGCACGTGTACATCTACGGTACGAGCGTCTCCCGGATAATCCTGGCCCCAGATCAACTCTAAGAGTTCTTCACGACCGTATACCTTGCCCGGGTTGCTGACAAAGTGTAAGAGCAAATCGAACTCCTTAGAAGTCAGATTCATCTCTACATCCTTAATACGTATCATCGCATCGCTAAGAGAAGCTTCGGTATAAGAAGAAATGTCTTTATTTACA
>JAGDAL010000127.1 GCA_017959525.1 Lachnospiraceae bacterium
CATTGATGGTATCCAGCACATCCAGAATCGGATCGTTTTCCCGCTCTTTGTTAATATAGAAGATTTCTCCTTCTTCGCGGATAATAAGGAAGGAAGAAATCTGTCCCAGCTGTTCGTCCATCTCACGGAAATCGTCGCCTCTGTTATAGAAGTTTTCCTCGTCCGTCAGTTTGTCTTCCACAAGCACCAAAAATTCACCCGTCACGGACGAATAAATCTCGGACGGATTCAGTGCGGCAGACAGAGGAATGTCGTCAACGCCGTAAGTATGCTTCATGTTCCAGACGATTGAAGAACAGATGACAAAATAAGTCACCGCCGCCAAAAGGAAAGGCAGAATGACAATCGCAAAGAATATGATAATCAGTCGGGTGTTAAGTTTCATTGAATCTCCTGGGTTATCTGGGCTTACCTTCCTTTTGCAATGCACTCACACTATAATTCTGCAAAAAGGTATAACCTCTCTCAAGTAAACTTGAAGCGGTTACCCCTTTTGCAGAATTGCATTGCAAAAGGGTGTCCGCATATCCGCGAACACCCTTATTATAACACATTTTTGATTTCTTAAAACTAGTTGGTGATAACCATTTCGGTTTCTTTATCGAATACGTGAATCTTCTCAACGTCAAGTGCGAACTTAATGGTATCTCCGGGTCTTGCAGTTGTTCTGGAGTCAACTCTTGCGGTCATCGGGAACATCTCAAGATCGAAGTATAAGAATACTTCTGCACCAAGTAATTCGTATACCTTAATGGTAGATTCGAATACGCTCATAGGAGAAGTTTCAACATACATCTCGCTGTCATATACGTCTTCGGGACGAATACCGAAGGTTACGCTTCTTCCGTCATAGCCGCCCTCGATTAACTTCTTGGACTTAGCAGGAGGAAGAGGAATGGAGTGACCTGCTACATTTAAGTATGCGGTCTCGCCGGAAACTTCTACGATAGCATCGAGGAAGTTCATCTGAGGAGATCCCATGAAACCTGCTACGAACAGGTTCTGAGGTCTGTCATAAAGGTTCTGAGGAGTGTCAACCTGCTGGATAACACCGTCCTTCATAACGACGATTCTGGTACCAAGGGTCATAGCCTCGGTCTGGTCATGGGTTACATAGATGATGGTGGTACCAAGTCTCTGATGAAGCTTGGCAATCTCAATTCTCATCTGTACACGAAGCTTGGCATCCAGGTTGGAAAGAGGCTCGTCCATAAGGAATACCTTAGGATTACGAACGATTGCACGTCCCATAGCAACACGCTGTCTCAGTCCACCGGAAAGAGCCTTCTGCTTACGCTCAATTAAGTTCTCAAGATCAAGGATCTTAGCAGCTTCACGAACCTGACGATCAATCTGATCCTTCGGTACCTTACGAAGCTTCAAACCGAATGCCATGTTATCATATACGGTCATATGAGGATACAGAGCGTAGTTCTGGAATACCATTGCGATATCACGGTCCTTAGGCTCTACAGCGTTCATAACCTTACCATCGATGGTCAACTCACCGCTGGAGATATCCTCCAAACCAGCGATCATACGAAGAGTGGTAGACTTACCACATCCGGAAGGACCTACGAAGATGATGAACTCCTTGTCCTCAATGTCCAGGTTGAAATCCTTAACAGCTTCAAAGCCGTTTGGATATACTTTACAAATGTTCTTAAGTGAAATATTTGCCATTGTAGTGGCTCCTTTCTTAGTTGTTATTATTCTACGATAAAGTCTTTCAGTTCAGCCAAAATCTTATCAAGATCGTTATCTTTCTGGATAACTAACTCAAGATCCTGAGATAAGTCTAAGGAAAAGATTCCCATGATAGACTTTGCATCAATTACGTAACGTCCTGCAACAAGATCAAAGTCGTTATCGAATAAGGTAATTACATTAACGAACTTCTTAACCTTGTCGATGGAGTTGATGTTTACTTTAATTGATTTCATAATTGCACCCCCTTTTTAAAGCTAGGTTCATTTTATGCGAAGGGGCTACTTGGAACAATGGTAAACTAACCAAAATAACCAACATTTCTTCGTTAAAATGACTAGACCCCGAAATTTGTAAAAAAAGGGGGAAATGATATAATAAAGTAGTTAAATTATAATTGTGGGGAAAACTGCGTATTGCAGGGACAATAGATACTATTGTACTTGAATTAGGGAGATTCACATGACAGGCATAAAATTTAACGGGAAGCTCAAGCATTTCTTACGAGCTCCCATATATCTAACGGTATTTTTTCTTATCGGTAGCATCGGACTGTTTTTCGTTGACATGCGTGCAGGTGCCGGTGCCTTGGGCATTAGCGTCCTCTACGGGCTCTTATGCTTCTTGTTCTACCGCCTTTACCGCAAAAAAATAAACAACGAAATCATTAGCTTTGCTACCCAGTTCGGTATGGTGCAACGGGAGCTGCTTCGGAACTTCCAGATTCCGTATGCGATTTTGGATGACGAAGGCAAAATCCTTTGGATGAACAACCAGTTCGTTAAGATCAGTGGTCGCGACAAGGCGTACCAGAAGTCCATTACCGGTATTTTTACTTCTATTACCAGACAGGTCATTGAGCAGGCCAATGAAGAGCCGTATTCCATTCACTTAGAGCACAACGAGCGGTTCTATGAAGCCGCATTGCAGAAGCTGAACTTCTCTCATGACGACGGCGAGCAGTTGCTGGCCTTAGCCGGAGACGAATCTCTCACCGCTCTTTTGATGTTTGATGAGACGGATTTGATGCACTATCGCAAGATCAACGACGATGAGCGTTTGGTCGTTGCTTTTGTTTACATTGATAACTATGAAGAAACCATTGATGAGGTGGAGGACGTCAAGCGCTCTCTTCTGACTGCGGTGATCGACCGTAAGATCAGCCGTTTCTTCAGCGATATCAACGCCATTGTTCGTAAGGTGGAGAAGGACAAGTACTTCATCGTTTTCCAGCAGCAGTATATGGCTCAGCTGGAAGAAGGCAAGTTCTCTCTATTAGAAGATATTAAGACCATCAAGATGGGTAACGAAAGTGAGATTACCTTAAGTATCGGTATCGGTATGAACGGTGCGGATTACACCGAGAGTGCAGAGTTTGCCAAGATAGCAATCGGTTTAGCACTTGGTCGCGGTGGTTCCCAGGCCGTTGTGAAGGACCGTGGCGAAGTTATGTACTACGGCGTTCGCGGTAAGGAAATCGAGAAGAGTACCCGTGTCAAGGCCCGCGTAAAGGCCCAGGCCCTTCGCGAGATGATGGAGTCCAAAAACCGTGTCATCGTTATGGGTCACCAGATCAGCGATATCGATGCGTTGGGCGCCGGACTCGGTGTATTCTGTGCAGCCAGAGAGCTGGGCAAGCCTTGTCAGATCGTACTGAATACCATTACCACCAGTCTTCGTCCATTGGTGGAAGCCTTCTCCGAATCCGCAGGATATCCTAGAGATATGTTTGTTAACAGCGGAGAGGCATTGGATATTTTGGATAACAACACCTTGGTTGTTGTGGTTGATACCAACCGTCCGAACTATACGGAGTGTCCGCAGCTTTTAGACCGTTGCAAGAACGTGGTGGTTTTTGACCATCATCGTCAGGGCAGCGAGCAGGTACAGAATCCAATGATGTCCTACATCGAGCCGTATGCTTCCTCTACCTGTGAGATGATTGCGGAAGTATTACAGTATTTTTCCGAGCGTATCCATCTATCTCCTCTGGAGGCAGATTGTATTTATGCCGGTATCTTGATTGATACCAACAACTTTATGACGAAGGTTGGTGTTCGTACGTTTGAAGCCGCTGCTTACTTAAGACGTTGCGGCGCAGAAGTTACCCGCGTGCGTAAGATGCTGCGCGAGGATATGGAGACCTACAAGGCCCGTGCGGAAGTGGTTCGACACGCAGAGGTTTACCACGGTGCATTTGCCATCTCCGTTTGCGAAGCCAGCGAATTAGAGAGCCCGACGGTTGTCGGTGCACAGGCTGCCAATGAGCTTCTGAACATTGTCGGAATCAAGGCATCCTTTGTTTTAACGGAATACCAGAAAAAGATTTACGTCAGCTCCCGTTCCATCGACGAGATTGACGTTCAGCTGATTATGGAGCGCCTCGGCGGCGGCGGACACCTCAATGTTGCCGGTGCTCAGATTGAAGACAGCAATATCGACGACGTCAAGAACCGAATCGAGAATATAATAGACATCATGATAGACGAAGGAGAGATTAAATTATGAAAGTAATCTTATTACAGGACGTTAAATCCCAGGGCAAGAAGGGTGACATCATCGAGGTGTCCGAGGGATATGCGCGTAATATGTTAATCAAGAAAAAACTTGGTGTGGAGGCGACTCCGGAGGCTCTGAACAACTTAAAGCTTCAGAACCGTCACGAGGAGAAGGTAGCTGCTGAGAACTTAGCGGATGCCCAGGCTCTTGCCAAGGAAGTGGCTGAGTGGTTGGTTGAGACCAAGATCAAGACCGGCGAAGGCGGAAGAACCTTCGGCAGCGTTTCTTCTAAGGAAATCGCTCAGGCCATTACCAAGCAGTACGGCAAGACCATCGACAAGAAGAAGATTCAGTTGGAAGAAGCAATTCGCTCCCTTGGAACACACGAGGTCAAAGTGAAATTACATCCACAGGTAACCGCAACACTGCGTGTTCACGTAGGAGAGGAATAGAATGGACCAGGTAACAGTTACACGAACCATGCCGAACTCCCTAGAGGCAGAGCAGTCCGTCATCGGCTCCATGCTGATGGACAAGGACGCCATCATCGCCGCTATGGAGTCCTTACAGGGCGATGACTTTTTCCATCAGTCCTACGGCATGTTGTTTGATACAATCATTGAAGTATATAACGCAGGCGAAGACGCCATGGATCCGGTTGTCTTAACCAACAAGCTGCGTGAGAAAAATGCACCGGCGGAAATCTCCGATGTGAATTTCTTGGTTAGCTTAATGGAGCACGTACCGACCAGTATTAACATCAAGAGCTACTGCGACATCGTTAGCCAGAAGGCCATGCTGCGCAAGATCATCCGTATGAGCCAGTCCATCGAGAACGACTGCTACAAGGATGATGAACCGGTCAGCGATGTTATGGACCGCATCGAAAAAGAGTTCTTAGCTCTGTTACAGAACCGCGGTGTCGGTGATTTCGTTCCGATTCGACAGGTTGTACTTAACGCCTTAGAGAAGATTGCTTCCGCTGCAAAAATGCAGGGTAGCGTTACCGGTATTCCTACCGGCTTCACAGATTTGGACTACAAGATGGCCGGCTTACAGCCATCCGATTTGATTTTGCTCGCTGCCCGTCCTTCCATGGGTAAAACAGCGTTTGTTTTGAATATTGCCCAGCACGTTGCATTCCACGAGAACAAATGCACCGCCATTTTCTCTCTGGAAATGAGTAAGGAGCAGCTGGTTAACCGTCTCTTCTCCCTGGAGTCCAGAGTCGATGCCCAGAAGCTCCGTACCGGTAACTTACAAGACTTCGAGTGGCAGGAACTGGTAGAAGGTGCCAACATCATCGCCGGTTCTCCTCTCATCATCGACGATACCCCAGGTATCAGCATCTCCGAGATGCGTAGCAAGTGCCGTAAGTTCAAGCAGGAACAAGGCTTAGACCTGATCATCATCGACTACTTACAGTTGATGAGTGGTAGTGGCAAGTCTGTTTCCCGCCAGCAGGAAGTATCTGATATTTCCCGTGCCTTGAAGGGACTGGCCCGTGAGCTGAACGTTCCGGTTATCGCCTTATCCCAGCTGAACCGAGGCGTAGAGCAGCGTGACGACAAGCGACCGATGATGTCCGATCTCCGTGACTCCGGAGCCATCGAGCAGGATGCGGACGTTGTAATGTTCATCTACCGTGATGACTACTACAACAAGGACACCGACCGCAAGAACATCTCTGAAATCATCATCGCTAAGCAACGTAACGGCCCTGTCGGAACCACCGAGCTGGCCTGGTTACCACAGTACACCAAGTTCGGCAACCTGGAAAAGAGCCACCGACGCGAAGAAGAATAAGAAGGACGCCCACCCGGGCGTCTTTTTTTGTACCCACGCTCCTCTCCCGCCCGCCCCACTCCACTTTTGTGTGGCCGCCGCCGCTGGGGGTGTGCCCGTACCTTCACCCAGTTCACAAGAGTCATAGATTTTCCGGCACCCAGGGTTTTTCAACCCGTTGGTGTCTCTTTCAGTGGTTTTGCACTTCTTTCGCGTGTGTGTCGATCAAACGGACAGGTATCTCGTGTCTCTCATCCATCCTCTCTATACATCCCCATCGCACATCGTGCCGTTCGGCAAGTGCAGCTACGACATCTGTTGTTGCGGATTGGCAACGCAAATGAAGCGCATCCATGCTGATTCCATTTGCTACGGCGGCGTCCATGCCGCCTTATGCCAATCCGCTTCACAACATGATGTCTGCTGCACATAAGCCTCTCTCAAGGATGTGCGAGGGGATGCATAGAGTGTTGGATGTAAGGAATGGGA
>JAGDAL010000128.1 GCA_017959525.1 Lachnospiraceae bacterium
CTCGGTAAATCTCCGGCAGGGTGTCTGCATCTTCCAATCGCTCGCCGTACGGCGGGTTGGTAATAATAAATCCGTACTTCTTCGGATGTGAAGTATCTTTTACCGCTCTGCGCTGGAAATGAATCAAGTTCTCTACCCCTGCACGCTTGGCATTCTCTCTGGCAATCTCAACCATGCGACTGTCGATATCGTATCCCTGCAGGTTGGTCTCCACGTCCAGATTCACCTTGGCCTTGGCTTCTTTTCGTACGCGGTCCCACAGATCCAGCGGGAAGTTCTCCGGCCAATCCTCTGCGGTAAATTCCCGATTCATGCCCGGCGCGATATTCGCTGCCATCATGGCTGCTTCAATTAAAAAGGTACCGCTACCGCAGAACGGATCCATTAAGATGCGGTCTCCTCTCCACGGAGTTAACATAATCAATGCTGCCGCCATGGTCTCCGCAATCGGAGCCTTGGAAGTTAAGGTACGATAGCCGCGCTTATGCAGCGGTGCACCGGTCGAATCCAAGGTCACCATAACCTGGTCCTTATGAATGAAGATACGCACCGGATAGTCTGCACCATCCTCCGGGAACCAGTCCAAATGATACTTCTGCTTCATGCGCTCTACCATAGCCTTCTTGGCAATGGACTGAATGTCCGGAGCGGAATAGAGCTTGCTGTTGATGCTGTTGGCCTTGGTTACCCAGAACTTGCCGTCCTCCGGAATATACTCCTCCCACGGAAGGGCACGAATGCCCTGAAACAGTTCTTCGAACGTGGTTGCTTTAAAGCTTCCCACCAATACCAAAATACGCTCTGCTGTGCGTAAATAGATATTGCCATCTACTACCGCCTTAGCATCGCCGGAATAGATGACACGTCCGTCGGATACTTCTGTAATCTCGTATCCCAAATTCTGTAGTTCTCTTTTTAAAACTGCTTCCATACCGAAGTGGCAAGGAGCTACAATCTTGTATTCTTTCATATAAAATCCTTTATTTTCTACATTCTCCCCTTATCTTATCGGTATCCATTCCCGGTGTCAATCGAGGAAAAATAAACCAAAAATAAACCAATTATAAACAATTTATTAAATCTTCACCAAACCTATTGTCAGCATCCGTAAGTGATGATATGATGCGTTCAGTAAGAGGAACGAACCTCTTATCCCCTTATTAATTATTTATACTCCCCTCAAAAGACCGAAGTTCACTTCGGTCTTTTCTCTTTTTTAGAGCAAAAGAAAACGCCTTCCAAATGAAAGGCGTCTTCCGTTTGATTTTCTTATATAACCAGCTGATAATCAGCCATCTTGGCTTCTTCCTCTGCCCGTCGTTTCTCTGCAGCCTGTGGATCCTGAAGATTCTCCAACGCTTCCGCCCGAACCTTCGGCGGGAACCGGTCATTGCCATCCTCTAAGGAGATGTTCTTTACCATCATGCGTTCTTCTTCCACCTGGGCCAACTCTAAGCGCTCTGCCGCAGCCAGCCGCTGATTCTCGGCTTCCTTCTGTGCAGCAGCCTCACGCTCTGCCTTTCTGGCCTCCATCTCAATATCATAATCATACTGAGAGATCAGATCCTCTGCTAGCATCTGCTCCATACGTTCATCAGAAATACCCTGGAAACTGTCGATATCCTCGTCAATCTTCGGGGCTTCAATCGGATGTAACTCCGGAGCTTCAATCTGCTCCATGGGCAGTGTCTCTTCGTAAGGCACATCCTCACGTTCTTCTTCCGCATTCTTTACAAGCTCTGCATTTGTTTCTTTTGCATCTGTCACGCTATCCTTGCTGACTGCAACTGTATCTCCATCCTTGGAAACAGCAACAATATCACGTTCGATATTATCTTCCTGAACTCGTTCCTGCTTGGTCGTCTGCTCTGCAACAGGCTCCTTGGTCGCGGTGCGCTTCGAGACGGAAGAAGTTTCCACCTTCGGAGATGCAATGGTAGTCGCGGTATTCGGCATGCTGGACGCGATTTTAAAATTAATATCTGCCATTTGCATTCCCTTCTTTCGTCATATAAAACGACATAATATTGCAATAATATTTTAAACCTTTTTTCAGAAAAAGTCTATTATTATCTGTTAATTTGTCATTTGGCAAATACTTCATCTAAAATTCGAAGATACTCTTGATATAATTCGAATTTGGATAAGTCACTTAATACCTCCGCTACGCTGCGATAGTACCATTCCTGTTCTGCAGGATCTTTCATATTGAATTTTTCCCAGATGCCGGAACCGCTCTGCAGAAAATCCCGATAGGTCGCCCGCATGTTAGAGACCTTGTCCGCAAGCATAATCATCTTGGCCTCAATGGAGGCTGTTTTCTCCCGGCTGAGATTCTCCTGCTTACGAATCTTCCAGGTGCTTCCCTTGTCCTGTCCGGCCCGCTTATCCTCGGATTCCATAGCCACAAGCCCTGCGATTCTGCTACCGAATTCCTGCTCTAATTCCACTAAGGTACGAGGCGTATCCTCTACCACATCGTGAAGCGCAGCGGCTGCAATCACATCCACATCATCCGTCATCTGCGCCGTTAAAATCATGCACTCCATGGGATGAATGATGTAAGGCAGATGATTTCCATTACGAAACGAACCGTGATGTGC
>JAGDAL010000129.1 GCA_017959525.1 Lachnospiraceae bacterium
TTCCCGCGGGGAAGACGGCCAAGGAATTGTGAACGTCTTAGGAGCAGCCTTCTACCTAAACGGCGCCTGTGCGCTGGACATCAACGGTCCGCAGGTGGGCATCATGGCTGAGATGCTGGTTCCACCGCCATCCTTCGAGGGTATTCCGGAGATTCAGATTCCGGTAATGAATCCGGATTTGATGCGTTGGATTCTTATGATCGGACAGTTACATGAACCGACCACTGACGACGCGAAGACCATCTTCGGTCTCTACTATGACTTCTTGCTGCGGGAGTTACCGAAGGCCAAGCTTCTCATTCCGATGAAGAAGGATAAGCCTTGCCCTCCGCCGGATGAAGAAGGACATACCGTCATCGAAAAAGAGACCACCTTGCAGATTAGCACCCTGCCGGGCAAGTTCGGCCGTAGTGCGGTGCGTATGTACACCGACTGGAGCCGTTTTCGCAGTGCCATGGGCAAGGACTGGGACGGCATGATTCAGCCGGTTTCCGGTATGATTGAGACTTTTGATTGTGCCATTAATTGCACGGAGTATGCGGGTGTTGGCATTTACATCGACCATGACACCTATGAGCGTGCAGAAAAAAAGCAGGTTTAAGTTGTAATCTTTTTCTAGACAAAACAAAATATTTGAGTTATTATATTTTATGCAATTGATTGGTATGCAATTTAAAGAAGGAGAACTCAAATGTTTCGAGCTATGTCTAAGAAATCATCGATGCTAAGCTATTGCTTAAAAATCGTGATTATCGCTTCTGCTCTCATCGGTACGTTTTTAAGTGCGTACGCCGGAAGAAATTCCTTCATGGGCGGAAGTCGTGTGTTTATGTATTTTACCATCCAGTCCAATATCGCTATTGCCATCATTAGCTGCATTGGCTTTTGCTATATGCTGAATAAGCGCCTCCGCGGCAATGTATGGCCGGTGATTAAGCTGGTGGGCACGGTAGCCATCACCTTGACCGGTGTGGTGTTCTGTTTTGTTCTGGCTCCTACTCTTGGAGCTAATGCATGGAACATCCAAAACGTCTTAACCCACGTGGTGGTTCCGGTTGCTTCTGTCGTTGACTTTTTCGTTGTAAGTCCAACATTTGAACTGCGCTACAAGAATGTGTGGTACGTGATCATTCCGCCGATTCTCTATGCGATTTATGCAGGTATCGGATATGTTGCCGGATGGGAGTTTGCTGAGGGTATCAACTATCCTTACTTCTTCCTAAACTGGGGTAGCCCGGCCGGTGCATTCGGTTTTAGTAATGAGCTTCCTTTTATGGGTAGCGCATGGTGGATTCTGGCCTTGCTTTGTTTCCTTCTTCTGGTCGGATGCTGCTATGTTGCCCTTAGCCACTGCATTCAGAAGCTTAGCAAGAAGTCTGCTTAGTTCGGTACATATCGTACACTGCCCGTTTGTGGTGACCACTCCATGTTCCATGGATAAGTTACCCATCGGGCAGTTTTTTATTCTAAAGATTCCAGAAAAGTTCTCATTTCCTTTTCTACTTGGTCTGTAGCGAAGTTATGTACATAATGCGGGCAATCCAGCTCTACGACCTTCGCCTTGGAATTCCCGGATGCATAGTCATAGGCAACACCGCGCCAGGTTGCAGTATCCAGGCCTGTTCCACCGGAGCCGTCCGATGCAAACAGTAACATTGGCACCTGTGGCTGGTCTGCCTTCTGTATTTCTTCACATGCCTCATTCACATGCAACGCTTCGCTTTGTACATCCTGATTGATCATCTTGGCATAGACGATTTTACGGTATAGTTGCTTCCTTTTTCTTCTGCATCCGGTTGTACACATACAACACCAGTAGGCACAATACCAGTACAATCAACAAGCCTATACATATTCGTCCTAACATTTTACATACCCTTTTCATTTTTCTTCCCTCAGTTTTTATTTCTCTGTGCTTTATCGCACAGTTTCAATTGTACTCATTTTCAAAGGGAATGGGTACATTTCTTCCGGTTTGGACTATAATAAGTGACGTGTGACGATACTTATGACAGGAAGGAGATTCTTATGAATCCGATGAGACCGATGTTTAACACGATTATTTCTTATGAGGAATTTCTTCAGGATTACTGGTATCGGGAAGAATTAGTGCAGATCTGCAAAGGTCTTGGCTTGGAGTATCAGGGCACCAAACCGGAGTTGAACCATATTATTGAAGCATACTTTGCAGGACAACGCATCGAACATACAAAAAAGAAATGCTCCCATGCTACCACGGAAGCACTCTCCCTTGATACGCCGCTTCTTGCCTGTGGGTTCGCTTTCAATGCCAAATTCCGTGAATACTTTTCTACGCTTACCGGAGATACCCCGTTTAAGTTCACAGCTGATATGGCCACTGCCTGGCGCAAAGTAAAGGCGGACCGGGATACTGCTTTTACCATTGCGGATTTGCTTCGCATCTACTATGGCGATACCACCTATGCCAAGTACGACGCTTCCGCCTGCCAGTGGAATCAGTTCTTAAAGGACTTCTGTGCCAGTGATGAAAGCAACGCCTACTCCAACAAGCTGCAGGTTGCCGCCCTGCTCTGGAACAAGGTGCGGGATTCCAAGGATGCGAAGGTGTATTCGCCGGAGTTGTTGGAGCGGTATGGTGCAGATATTTCCCAACATTTTACGGTCCCCCTCCCCCTTAGCTTAAGAAACCTTAAGAAA
>JAGDAL010000130.1 GCA_017959525.1 Lachnospiraceae bacterium
GAAATCGAACCGATTCCGGTCAATGCCAAACGACGTCTCATCCATGCAGGAGAAGGTCCAATCTTCACATCATATACATAGTGTGCGCTGTAACGTGGGCATAAATCCTTGGCATCGACACTAACAGAGAAATCATCTGCCAATGCATCATGCTCGGTAAAATCAATGGCAGGAGCCTTCAGCTCTTTGCCAAGAACTGCTGCAACTTCACGGGCAATACCATAGATGCTCTGGCAGTCCGGACGGTTTGCGGTAATGGCAATATCATAAATCTGATCATCAAGACCTAAGATTGGCTTTACGTCTGCGCCAACGGTCGCATCTTCCGGAAGAACCAGAAGTCCGTTGTAGCCTGCACCCGGATAGAGATCTTCGTTCAAACCAAGCTCTACACCGGAACATAACATACCGAAAGAATCATATCCACGGAGTTTACCCTGCCCGATGGTCATGACACCTTCCACGGTAACGTGATCTTTTGCGGTAGCATAAACAGTTGCGCCAACCAAAGCCAATGGGTACTTGCCACCAGCCTCTACATTGTCAGCGCCGCAGCAAATCTGAAGCACGCCATGCTCGCCGGCATCTACCTGGCACAAATGCAAATGGGTATCCGGAATGGCTTCACAAGTCTTCACCAAACCTACTACAACGTTAGAGATATCCTTACCAACCTCCTAACGCTCTTCTACTTCAAAACCGCAGGAGAACAGCTTGTCTTCCAGCTCCTGTGGAGTAACATCAATATCTACATATTCTTTTAACCAACTCAGTGGTGCTAACATATCCTTAATCTCCTTCCCGAACCTTAGTCGTCAATCTGCTTCAATACACGCATATCGGACTCGAATAACAACTTGATGTTGTTGATGCCGTACTTCAGCATGGCGATACGCTCAATACCGATACCGAAAGCGAATCCACTGTACTCATTAGTATCAATGCCGCAGCCTTCCAATACCTTCTTATTGACAACACCTGCTCCAAGGACCTCAATCCAACCGGTACCCTTGCAGAGCTTGCAGCCCTTACCATGGCACTGGAAGCAACTTACGTCTACCTCTACAGACGGCTCGGTGAATGGGAAGTAAGACGGACGAAGACGGGTTGTGGTCTCCTTGCCGAAGATCTTCTTCACAAATTCATCCAGCATACCCTTCAAATCGCACAGGGTAATGCCCTTATCTACAACCAATCCCTCCATCTGAGAGAACATTGGAGAATGGGTGGCATCGTCGTCGGAACGGAATACCTTACCCGGGGAAATAATCTTAATTGGTGGCTTCTGCTTCTCCATAACATGGATCTGGCCTGCAGAAGTCTGTGTACGAAGCAAGAACTCCGGAGACAGATAGAAGGTATCCTGCATATCACGGGCCGGATGATCCTGTGGTGTATTCAATGCGGTGAAGTTGTAGTAATCCGTCTCAATCTCAGTTCCTTCGTATACTTCGAATCCCATAGAACCGAAGATATCCGTTAACTGATTGCGAACCTGCGTAATTGGATGAAGGTTACCGCGAACGGCCTTCTCGGAAGGCATGGTCACATCAATCTTCTCAGATTCATAACGACGACGCAGTGCCTCTGCCTCGAACTGTACCTTCTTCTCTTCCAATAACTTCTCGATGGTCTCTCTGGTCTCGTTCACCAGCTGACCAACCTTCGGACGATCTTCCGGTGCTACGTCCTTCATTCCCTTCAGGACTGCGGTCAACTCACCGGTCTTACCGAGAATGCTCATACGAACATCGTTCAACTTGTCCATACCATCTGTTGCTTCAATGGCTGCAATCGCTTTTGCACGAATTGCTTCTAACTGCTCTTTCATCTCTCTACTCCTTTGCTATTCAAGGGCTAAAATCTGCACTCCGAAAAGAGCACAAAAAAATCGCCCCCACGTAATATAGGGACGAATCAAATCCGCGTTACCACCCTGATTCCAGAGACCTCTTGTCTCTGACACTCGTGTACGCTTAACGTGCGCTACCCGTCATGGCCTACTAAGCGTTCAACCATGCGACTCCTGCGTGAAAATTCATCCTGCGCTTCTTACCGGTGCTTCCAGCCGCTGACACCGTTCTCTATTAAGAAGTCCCGCAAAACTACTGTGCGCATTCACAGTCTTTAACCTGACTCATTCTACCACAGGAATCCGAAAATCTCAACAAAAAACTCCCACGTCAAAAACGTGGGAGCCATATTCAGATATCCCCAAAATGCCGGACCTGCATTTTTGACTCCTAGCAACAGCTAGGTGGGTTACCGCAATTCAGTCTCCTGCCATCCAACGGAGCTTACGCTCTCCAGCAAAGGCTGTTACC